>CAIWMU010000013.1 GCA_903913865.1 uncultured Verrucomicrobia subdivision 3 bacterium | reverse complement strand
TAGGGCTATGCACTTGACGCTTGTTGTTTTTTCGACAGAATTCGGCTGTGGAAGCATATCCGCAGACGATTATCGAATTCCGCGAGTGGTTTGCGACGGAACAAGCGTGCCGAGACTACATGGCCAAGCAGCGGTGGCCGGACGGATTTGTTTGCCCGCGCTGCCAAACCACCAAGGCCTGGAGGATGGGGCGCGCAAAGTTCTGGTGCATCCAGTGTGGTTACCAGGTTTCGGAGACTGCGGGCACCTTGTTTCACGACACCCACAAACCACTTCGCCTTTGGTTTGAAGCCATGTGGTATGTGACCAGTCAGAAAAACGGTGTGAGTGCGTTGGGTCTGCAACGCGTTTTAGGGTTGGGCAGCTATCACACCGCGTGGAAGTGGCTCCACAAACTGCGTCTGGCCATGGTCCGTCCCGGACGTGATCGGCTTGCCGGGGTAGTCGAGGTGGATGAAATCTTTATTGGAGGAGAGCGGTCGGGAAAGCGGGGCCGTGGGGCTGCGGGCAAGACGTTGGTCGTCATTGCGGCACAACAGGCAGAAAAAGGGATCGGCCGAATTCGCTTGAGGCGGGTTGCCAACGCCGCTGGCGAGAGTCTCGAATCGGCGGTAGGTGAAATGGTTGAGCCTGGATCGGAAGTCCATACGGATGGCTGGGGTGGTTACAACGGACTGCTGGGATTGGGCTACCGGCACCAGGTCATTCGCCAAACTCCGGATCTGGGTAACAACCTCTTGCCCTTGGCCAACCGAGTCGCATCTCTCTTGAAGCGCTGGCTTCTGGGAACTCACCAGGGAGCGGTTCAGCCTTCGCACCTGGACTACTATTTGGATGAATACACTTTTCGATTTAACCGCCGGACATCGAAGTCCCGCGGGTTGCTCTTTTACCGGTTGATCACGCAGGCAGTCCATTTGGAACCTGTTCTGGACATCGAACCGAGCAAAGATTAACAAGCGTCAAGTGCATAGCCCTAATAATCTGTTGACAGATGCATTCCACTGTCCTAGTGTCATAGGACAGTAATCGCCATGATCTTCCAAATCGATTTTCAGGCCGGAAAGCCAGTTTACCTTCAACTGGCCGATCAGATCCGCTACGCCGCTGCTTCGGGCCGTCTCCGGGAGGGGGACCCCCTTCCCGCCCTCCGCCCCCTCGCTGAGGAACTTCGCGTCAACCGTAATACCATCGCCAAGGCCTACTCGGAGCTCGAAGCTCAGGGCATCATTGAAACGGTTCCCGGAAAGGGATTCTTCCTGAAGGGAACCGCAACCCCCTTTTCGCAGCAGGAACGTAACCGGCTTCTCATCGCCGAAATCGATGAGGCGGTGGTGATGGCCCATCACCTGCAGATTGATCGGGCCGCGTTTTTAAAGACCGTTGAGGAACGTGCCGACCATTTCGAACTCAAGCCCGCACAGGCCAGCAACGACAACCCAAGGAGATAACCCCCATGAACACCGACACACCAGTCCTGGAAATCAACAATCTCGTCCGCAGCTACGGCAAGTTGGATGCCGTCAACGGGCTCAGCCTGAAGGTTGCACGCGGGCGATGTTACGGATTTTTCGGCCGCAATGGGGCTGGAAAGACCACCACGATCAAGTGCCTCCTGAACTTGCTGCAACCAACCTCGGGCGCCGTCCGGGTCTTCGGGCTCGACCCGCAACGGGATGAGGTGGGGGTGAAGTCGCGCCTCTCGTATGTGCCGGACACCGTGGCGTTTTACCCCTGGATGACAGTGGGTGAAACACTGCGGTATCTGGCATCCTTCCGCAGCCACTGGAACAGCGGGATGGAGGCGGATCTTCTGGAGCGGTTCAGACTCGATCCAGGCCAGAAAGCAACCCACCTCTCCAAAGGCCAGAAGACACAACTCGCCCTGATAGGCGCGGTCTGTCCCGAACCGGAGCTGCTGCTGCTGGACGAACCCACCTCCGGACTGGATCCAATCGTCCGTCGCGAGTTCATCCAGGCGGTAATAGGAGCCTACCATGCCAGCGCACCCGACGAGCGGACGGTCTTCGTTTCCACACATCTGATCTCGGAATTTGAGGGGCTCATCGACCAGTTCACCATCATCGATCAGGGTCGTGAGATCATGACCATGCAGGCCGATGATGCCCGTCAGCGGTTCCAAAAGATTCAGGCCCGTTTCACCGAACCCCCGGCATCGCTCAACCTACCCGGAGCAGTGCAGGTGCGCCAATCCGGTCGTGAACTGGAGATACTGTCCAATGGAAACAGCACCGAACTGCTGGAGCGACTCAGGACCTTGAACCCTGTGGAAATGAAGTGTGTGTCACTGAGCCTTGAGGAGGTGTTCGTTGCCGCCAGAACCCTGAGCAAGCCTTGAACCATGAACACCCTAACGCTAAAAGAGCTACGCCTTCTTCTCCCCGCCACCCTCGCAGCACTCATCCTGGCGATCGTTCCGGTGTGGTTCCTACCACGGAATCCATGGACATCGTCGGAAATGACTCTCTACCCGTTTGCATTCGGAATCGCCCTGATGGCACTCGGATCGTTCGGGCGTGAGATGGCCCTTTCAACCTTTCCGCTTCTGCTCGCCCAGCCCATCGCAAGATCCCGCATCTGGTGGACCAAAGTCCGCGTTCTTGCCGCAGCCTCCGCCGTGGTATTGGCGGTTTGGTGGGCCTCCTGGTCCATTTACGGTTTCACGGGAACAACGCCCTCGGATACTCTCGAAACAACCCTGCTGGGAGTTCCAATGGCGCTCGCGCTGCTTTCTGGAGGACTCTGGAGCACTCTGCTGCTCCGTCAGGTTGCCGGGGCATTCCTTGTCACAATTCTCCTCCCGGCCAGCATCGCTGTCCTCATCGCCGCGCTGCGAATGGAAACTCCCCTGCCCTGGGTTTGCGCCGGCCTTGTTGTGTATGCCATCGCCGGCTTTCTTCTGGCCTGGTGGCTGTTCCTCCGGGCACAGGAAGTCATGTGGACCGGGGATGCAGTCACCCTGTCAGACCTGTTCCCCACAAGGAAGTCCGGTAGTAGCAGCGGTGAAAGCCCGATTACGCCGGGGCACACACATACAGCGTTCAATACCCCCCGTATGGTCGCAGGACAGCCCTCCCGGGCTGCTGACCGCCCCTGCCGCCCCGTCCGGGCACTGATTTCGAAGGAACTCCACTTTCACCAGGTGAGTCTTGCAGGGATCGCAGCGTTGGCTCTGCTCCATGTGGGGGTGGTCCTCATCCGCTGGCTGCTGCGGGGACATCAAATCGAAGGGATGTTGGAGGGAATTCTGAATTTCTACCCATTCATATGGCTCTTTGTCCCCCTGCTCGTAGGCAGCCTGAGCATTGCTGAAGAGAGGAGGCTGGGAACCATGGAGGCACACCTCGGGATGCCCGTCAGAAGACGGATCCAATTCCTGATCAAACTCCTTTCTGTCATCTGCCTCGGAGCCCTTCTAAGCTTCCTGCTGCTGGTGGTCGTTGAAGCCTTCGGTGTGGTTCTGGGTGCCCCGGCCGCCATAGGCATCTTCGAGTCCGGAACCACCTTCGCCGTCATCTTCTGCTGTCTTTTGGCCCTTTCATTACTGGCATTCTACGCATCCAGCCTCTCCCGCAACCTGCTGCAAGCCCTCGGACTTGCGGTTGGATTCGCGGCCTGTCTCTTCTTTCTTGTTGCCACCGGACCAGCCATCCACAACCTGATCAACATCCCCCTCTGGCAGGGACGCATCTTCCATTGGATTGCATGGCCGATCCTGATCCTCACAGTCCTTGCCCTGACTTGCCACAACTTCGGCCGACTCGCTCCTGATTTCGCCCTCTGGCGTCGCAACCTCCTGACGATCCTCTCGGCACTCGGAATCATCGGCATCATCACTTTCAGCCTTTACCAACGAGCCTGGGAACTTTGCATGGAAATGGAACCACCCCGCGGGCCGGTGCGGTTGAAGCATTCCGAACCGCCCGCGATCAAGATGGAAAATGTTGCCAACTCCTGCGTTTCCCTCCTGCCGGATGGAAGAGTGATCGCAACACGACTGAGTGTTCAAGCAGCGGGCGCCAGAATAAAATCTGTCCGGTTGGAGGGGTCGGATGGAGTCACTTACTGGATGAACGCACACCATCAGCTCATGGGCGGATCCAACTGGAGTGATGCCCTGGTGTTGCCCACCAAACTCGTGGCCATCCGGTCAGACGGGTCATTATGGTTTTCCGAGAAGGCAGCATCGAAATCACAAACACAGAAAAGGGATCTGGGAGACTCTGACTTCCCAGCACTCAGTCAGTTCGGCAACACAACCAACTGGAGCAAAATTGCCCGGCAGATCGGGCTCCATTCTGTTGTGCTCCTGAGCACCGATGGATCTCTCTGGCGCTGGGGAACAAACAGCCAGACAGCCGACAAGGGTCCGGCACTCGCAAGCAGACAACCCCGGCAACTCGGCATCTCCTCGGATTGGGCCACATCCGTTGCGAGCGACCGGTTTATTTACCTCTGGAAAACCAATGGTGAGGCCTGGATGCTCCATACTGACAGGGCTGAATCCAACAAAAGGAGTGTTGAACTGGAGCCGGGCCTGTTCCTTGTGCGGTTCCCTGATTTCGATCGCACGACGTGGCGATGCGTTACCTCCACCATGGGTTGTGAAGTGGGAATCCGTGCAGACGGGACGCTATGGTGCTGGCAATTCTGGCCGAATGTGCATCAAAACCCCACGAAACCGAGCCGACTGCAGGCAGACAAGGACTGGGCGGTTGTTTGCGGCAACTGGGGCTTTCTCTCCGCCTTGAAAACGGACGGATCACTGTGGCTGTGGCGCAACTATCAGAATGGTATGGGCTCTATCTTTCAAATGGGCGGATCCAATCCAACCCGCTTGGGAAGGCACAATGATTGGCTCGCAATGACCACCACCTACGAAGGGGTGATCTCCCTGTCAGCAGATGGCGGCCTTTGCTATTGGCAGGGAGGCCTCGGATACCCACCTCCCCTACTCGCCCCCTCGAGAAGGCCAGTTCCCCTGGAGAACCTGCTGGGGGATGAATGATCCGACGGCCGGAGAGGGAACCCGACAATCCTCCCCCCTCTGGCGCGCACCGCCCGAGATGGTGCCTCCAGATGGCGCGGGGCCAACCCGGATCATGTGCCAACCGGTCGATATCGCACGACCACGCTCGAACCGGGCTTCCCGGCGCGGATGTCCAACCCATCGAGCAACTCCCTGCCTGTGGCCTTCCTGCGCACTGTAACGAGTTTATCATCGATCACTTCGACCATGTACTTCTCCTTCGGATTCAAGCCGTGGAGGCCCACGGTGACTCCTACAAAACCGCACTGTGCATGCCGGAACCCGAGGACGATGCCGGCGTTCAAATCAGGCCGATGGAACTGGTAGGCCACGAATTGATCCGGGGAGATCGAAGGGCTGGAAAGGGGATAGAAATCGCCATAGTGATACTTTTGATTCTCGCGAATTTCAGCAATCATGGCTGCCGCTGCTGATTTGGGAAACTTGGGATCGAGATAATCCATCTGGGCGATCAATCCACCGGTGCCCGCACTCCGCACATCGTAAGCCTCAGGAATCCAGACACAGGCCGTATGCAGCGGGATGTATTGTGAAAGCCCGGCCGTCTGCAATTGGTTCCACTCCGGATGTCCCGGGGAGCAACTCGTATCACTGCGCCACAGTGGCACCGACCTTGAGCAGGTTTCCAGATCAATCCGCCGCCCTCCGCTCGCACAGTTGTCGATGACCAACCCCTTGTGACGGGCCAGAAGTTCATCCCACATGGCATAATGTCCCTCCACATACCGGATCTCGGTCATGCCCTGCCGGTCCGCTGAGTCGGCCTGCTGCCAGAAGCCCAGGGGATCGATGTTGAAGTCGTTGCGGTAGATGTCGATCCCGTATTCAGAGATCCGTTTTGAGAGCAGATCGGTGAGGTGCCTTCGCGCAGCAGGGTCGTTCAACTTGAAGAGCCCCCCCTTCTCCCCACCCATGACGAATTCCGGATGTTCACGCGCCAGCTGGGAACCGGCTGCCACGCGCTCCGGCTCAAACCAAAGGACGAATTTCATCCCCATGCGATGGCATTCATCGCTTACCGGCTTCAGCCCGTTCGGGAATGACTTCGGATCGGCATACCAGCTGCCCACCCCGTTTGGAAAGCCGACCGGAAACCAGGCTGCGTCCAGCCAATGCGTATCCACACCCAGATCCTTGCCCGACCGCACAGCTGCGATCTGACCGGCCTCGGTGGCCCATTCCTTGCGGGTTCCCACATAGCGATCAAAACACTGCAGGGCCACCGGCAGAAGCACCGGTTTTCCCTGATTCTGCGGGACATAGTGGAACAGCATCAGTCGGCGGAACCGGTTCAGTGCCAAACCCCGCTCCCCCTGCCAGGGCATCACCAAAACCCGGGGCGTCCGGATCTTCTCACCTGGATGCAGAACCAGATGGGTCCGTTCCATGCCAACCTGAAAACGGGTGGGGCCACGCTCGGTGCGGTCAAAGGAGGCTGCCCACTGACCGGACCATCCCACAGCGGCGACAAACCCCTTGCCCTCATACTCCAGATCGAAAAACGGAAAGGCGCTCACTGCTGAGGGTCTTCCGGCCGTGGGAGCCAGTCGAATGCGCTTCGGGGAAGGCAGGGATGTCGTGAAGGGAGTGAAACTCTCCTCGCCGCATGAATCACCCCTTAATTGGTGCAACGACCCGACATTCCTCGCCGCACCCGTTGTCAGTGAAAAATCGGCGGTCTGAACGTTCTCAAGAATCGGGGAATCCTGCTCCCCTCCATTTTCAAAATACAACAACCAATCGACTGCAGGATAACGCTTGAAACTCTTCACCACAGCGGTCACCGACAATCCCGTTTTCGGATCCTGCCATCGGATATCCTGCTCAACCCGGTCCGGCAGGTCGCGCGTCTCCACGGAGCGCTTCCAGACCTTCAGCAGGTCCGCGGAACTGGCCCCACCATAAACGAACGAAAACGGAGCCCCCCCATCCTGGAGGAACCCGTTCGACTGATTTACATCCAGCCACCGATCCTTCCCGCCGTTGATCTTGAATTTTGCATCGGCCCAATCCGCCTGGTCACATGCCGGTCCATTCCCCCCATCCGTCACCTTCAGGAGCATCTCCCGCGCACCCCAGGGCACATCGATATCGACAGGAACCGGTTCATCCGCCCCCGTCCTAACCCCGCTCTGGTAAACTTGGGTGCCATCGAACCCCACTGAGAACTGGACAGACCCGCTCGTCCCCCGCGTGTCATAATTGTTATCGACCCCCACAAAGCACTTGAACGTGATCGCACCCTTGGGGATGGCCACCACGATTTCGCTCTGGGCATGCGTCCCCAGCCCGTGCTGGAACGACTTGGATCCAATGCGAAGGGGCGTTTCCATGCAGGACTGCCCGAAGCGCAGCACATTGTAATCCTGCCGCCTCACTTCGAGGCCGATCCGGTCGGCGCCACCGGAGGATTTCGCCAGACCAAACGACTTTGCAACCCAATCATGCAACTGGCGCACCTCCTGCGGAGATGCCATGACCGCATCATCTGCAAACTCCACGGGCAGGTCCCGTTCTGTGGTGGGTGCCGCACCCGCTTGCGCGGACAAAAGACAGGCCCCGGCCAGAAGCGCGGGCATGACCCACGACCTGCCCATCAACAAGGCAGACAGGTTAAAACGCGTGGAAGTGCTTAATCCTTGGGGATGATCCCCCTCACAGCTGGTGGTTTGATTGGGATGCATTTGGGTATCGGTTTGTGAATGTACGTTCAAGGTATCCATTGCCCCACCCCATGGCAAGGAGCGCATCCGCTTTCTACAGTTATCCACCAACACATCCGCGCCATGAACCAGATCGAAACCCATTCCGCTTGTTATGCTTCCCTCAACGCCCGAAACGGCAGGGGTCTCGGATGAAATTCCCACCAACCTGCCCCCGGACAGAATACCGGTATTCAGGGTTTCGCTCCATTTCGATTTGGAATCGTTCAACCGGGAAAACAGGATTGCAGTTTCCCGGCGAGTGATGACAATTAAGCCATGGTGAAATCAAAAGTTAGCATCCTTCTGGGTTCCGCATTTGGCCTCTGGCTCGGCCTTATTGGCGCCGGGGCTGAATCCCTCAGCTCCAGTCCCGTCCCGGCAAAAATCAAGCCGGCAGCCCCCCCAAAAGCTGCCACGTTTCCCTTGTCAGATGTCCGCCTTCTGGTCAGCCCATTCAAGGCGGGCCAGGATATCGGGGTCAAGTATCTGCTCGACCTTGAACCGGACCGCTTTTTAGCCAACTTTCGTAAGGAGGCAGGACTTGAGCCCAAGGCAAAGCAGTATGGCGGATGGGAATCCCAGGGTGTCTCAGGTCACACAGGTGGACACTACCTCAGCGGTTGCGCCATTGCCTACGCGGCAACCGGCGAGTCCCGGCTGTTGGAGCGGGTCAACTATTTCGTGAAGGAACTGGCAGTCTGCCAGGCCGCAAATGGGAACGGCTACGTTGCAGCCATCCCGAACGGCATGAAAACTTACGAGGAGGTCGCATCCGGAAAGATCAAGTCCAGCGGGTTTGATCTTAACGGCATCTGGGTTCCAAACTATACTCTCCACAAGCTTCTGGCAGGACTGCGGGACGCCTACCGCCTTTGCGGCAACAATCAGGCACTCGAAATCTCAAGAAAGCTCGGCGACTGGTTCGAAAAAACACTGAGCGGCCTGAACGAGAACCAGATGCAGGCCGTTCTGGCCGCAGAGCATGGCGGAATGAACGAAGTTCTCGCCGATCTCTATGCCGATACCGGGGACGTCCGCTACCTGACCCTCTCGCGCCGTTTCCACCACCGCGCCATCCTTGATCCACTTTCTCACGGGGAGGACATCCTCCCGGGCAAGCACGGCAATACCCAGATTCCCAAATTGATAGGCCTCGCAACCCGCTACGAACTCGCCGGTATGGAATCGGACCGTGAGACCGCCAGCTTCTTCTGGGATCGTGTTGTGAATCACCACTCCTACGTGACCGGTGGCCACTCCGACCATGAGCACTTCGGGCCTGCCGACAAGTTGAATGACCGCCTGAGCACCATGACCACGGAGTCGTGCAACGTCTACAACATGCTCAAACTGACCCGCCACGTCTTTGGATGGAACCCGAACGCGGCCGTTGCCGATTTCTACGAGCGGGCCCTCCTCAACCACATCCGGGCCACCCAGCATCCGGACGGACGGGTCATTTATTACCTCTCCCTCCACCCGGGGCACTTCAAGGAATACCAGTCACTGGATGACGGTTTTACCTGCTGTGTAGGCACCGGCATGGAAAACCACGTCAAATACGGGGAGGCCATCTACTTTCATAACGCACAGGATATCTGGGTGAACCTCTTCATCCCCTCGGACCTCAACTGGCCAGAGCGAGGCCTGAAGCTTCGTCAGGAAACAGGGTGGCCCAATAGTGATTCCAGCCATATCACTCTGAACCTCCAGAAATCGTCCGAATTCACGGTGTTGATCCGCCATCCCTACTGGGCCACGAAGGGCTTTTCCGTCCGGGTCAACGGCCGCCTCGAAAAGACCACATCTGCCCCCTCGAGCTATGTCTCCCTCAAGCGGAAGTGGAAGAAGGGGGACCACATTGATGTCGAGTTCCCCATGGGCCTTCGCACCGAGGCCATGCCGGACAACCCCAACCGCATCGCGTTCTTCAACGGCCCCACTCTTTTGGCTGCCGAACTCGGCGGCATTGACGATCTTGGGGCCGACCTGCCCTTTTACGTCCCGGCCATTGTCAGTTCAGATGCGGATGTCACGCACATGCTGCAGCCGGTGCCGGGTGAGCCGGGCAACTTCGCAAGCTCTCGCATAGGGCATCCCCAGGACTTCAAACTCGTGCCATTCCACGCACTCCAGGACCATCGTTACACCGTTTACATCGACAAATACACCCCCGCAGAATGGTCGCAGCGCGAGACCGAAATCCGCACCCGCCAGGAGGAGGAACTCGCCCTTGCCGCCCGCACCATCGACAACCTCCGCATCGGCGAGATGCAGCCGGAACGGGATCACGACCTGCAGGGCGAGAAAACTGCCGCCGGGGAGGCTTTCGGCCGCAAGTGGAGGCATGCCACCGATGGTGGATGGTTCAGCTTCAAACTGAAGGTTGATGCCGATAAGCCCTCCGATGTGCAACTCACTTTCTGGGGCGAGGACGGCGGAAAGCGCACATTCGACATCCTGGCAGACAACGTGAAGCTAACCACGGTGACCTTGCAGAACAACAAGCCCGGTCAGTTTTTCGACGTCGTCCTCCCCATTCCGGAGAACCTCACAAAAGGACGGGAATCCGTTGTGGTGAAGCTTCAAGCTCATCCCGACAACATGGCTGGAGGTATCTTCGGTGCCCGCTCCGTGCGGCACTGACCAAGCCCCGGGGGCACCGTGGTGAGCCCTCCCGGATCCCGTTCAGATTCCTCCCGGGTGCAGGCGAACCCGGCAGGGTTGACAACAAAGCATGAGATTATGAAAACGAACTCAGGCAGCAGAGTATCCCGGCGGCAGTTCATCAAAACTGGCAGCGTGGCAGCGGTCGGATTGTCGATCGCCGGGCGCGCAGCAGGGTCCTCCGGTGAGACTCTGGCGGTCTCGGGGGGAGGGAAAGCAGTCAACATTCCCGCCTCGCGCATGGCAGCACTCACCCGATGGCCCAGATATGGGGATGCGGAGAAGAAGGCTCTCTGCGCCCTGCTGGACAACAACCAGTTTTATCCCGAACTCACCCACTTCGAGAAGGAATGGCAGGGCTACACGAAGTCCCCCTTCGTAAAGGCCCATGTGAACGGCTCAAGTGCTCTCACGAGCATGTTCTTCGCCCTCGACCTGCCCCCGGGCAGCGAGATCATGGTGCCCTCCTACACATTCGTCTCCACCTGTCTGGCCATGCGATTCTTCGGCCATGTCCCGATCTTCATCGATATCAATCCCAAAACGGCCACGTTCGATCTCGAGGATGCCAAGCGCAAACTTACTCCCCGTACCAAAGCAATCGTCGCCATGCATTCTTGGGGGCTCCCGTGTGAAATGGACCACCTTGAAGCCTGGGCCAAAGAAAAAGGGTTGATCCTGCTGGAGGACGCAGCCCATGCCCAGGGTGCCTCCATGCAGGGTCGCATGATGGGGAGCTGGGGGCTGATGGGAATCTTCAGCTTTCAGGCCTCAAAAGTTCTCCCCTGCGTCGAAGGGGGGATGGGGATGTATCAACAGCGGGAGCATTACGAGCGGGCGGCCGCATTCGGGGAATACCTCGATCCCGGCCGATTTCCGAAGGAAAGCCCCATCCACCAATACGAGGGAACCGGTTTCGGCCAAAAATACCGGATGCATCCCCTTGCAGCGGCTCTGGCGCGGGAACAGCTGAAAACCCTCGACCGGCAGAACGCGATTGTGAACGAGAACGTCAGGACCCTGAACGGGCACCTCACCCATTTGGAAGGGATCACTGAGCCGGTCTGCCGTCAGGATCAAAAACGGGTTTATTACAACGGCAACATGCTGTTTCTGGACTTCAAAAAGCTCGGCTTCTCACGCGATGCCCTGGTCAAGGCCCTGGTGGCTGAAGGTGTTCAGGCCCGGTTCTGGGATTATCCGGAGCAACACAAACTGAAAATTTACGCCGAGGCAAAATGGTGGCACCACCCGCCCACAATACCGGCAGAAATGCCCGGAAACGACTTCGTGAACGCCAATCACATCTTCCTCCCCGCTCTCTACGAACCGGCCCCCGATGTGGTGGAGCAATATGCAAAGGCGTTTCAGAAAGTCTGGGCCCATCGAAGCGAACTCGGCCATTCCTGAACCGGAAAAGGAAAAGGGGCGGGGGCACTTCCAGCCCCTGCCCCTTCGATGTTTTCAGGATAATCTACTTCAAGTTCAGCGCAGGAAACTTTCCGTGCGGCTCTTTCTGATACCAGTATCCCACGGAGGAAATGTTGTCCTCCAATTTCAAATAACGCCCCTCCGACTTCCATCCCAGCGCCTGGATCGTCACGCGCAGATCCTTGTCAAATCGCACAGGATCCTGAATGTGCCACCGGTAAAGGCCAAACTGCTGGCCAACCTCGTAGGTCTTGTCCGGCGGAAGGACCTGAGCCAGACCCGCATACGGAGTTGAGAACACCTGATACTTCCGGGTCTCATGGTTCTCGAAGTTGTAGGAGCCGCAGAAATAATCCTCAGTGCCGGTGCCGCAGATGGTCGGGTATTCCTTGTCTCCATCCATGAAGAACTTGATTTCCCCTTCACCCCACCAGCCCGGGCTGTGAACTTCCCACGCCAGGTAGGTTCCCACATACTGTCCCTGCCCCTTCAAACCATCCAGAATCGTATAGGTCCCCTTTTCCTTGAGGGGGGTCTCCTGCCGGAATTGCGCGTGGAAATAGCCGGCGCTTTTGGGCACTGGTGCCAGTTGGTAATTGATCTGGTAGTAAACCACCATGTCCTTGCTGTCGATGTTCTGCATGGTGATCCGTGCCGATTTGCGGAAGGGCATCGGCCAATAGCAGTTGAAGGCGCTGCCGGGGTTGACACAGACGGCCATCGAATTGATCTGGCAGTATTTTCCCCAACCGCAGGCGAAGAAATCACCGACCGGACACTCCACGGAGGGTTCCTTTTCACCATCCCAGTAAAAGCGAATGATCGACTTCCGCCAGTTGCCTGTGGGAGTCATCCAAATCTGCTGGATCGAACCGGGTCCCTTGATTTCACCCAGCGTGAATGTCGTGCCCGCCTTGACAACCACCGAGGGGGAGATTTTCCATGGCGCACCGAGTTCCCGGGCGGCTCCCTTGCCGGTTCCCTCAGTCGCCATCCCGGCTTTTCCCTTTTCACCCGTGAAATTCTCGGGGCTGATGGATCGCGACTTTGCGTTGGAAACGCGATAAAGACTTCCAAGGCTCGTATCAAGGACGGAGAGATCGGCTGCACGCACCGTCCCCAGGCACGCGAGTCCGCCGGTTAAGACTGTAGTTAGAAGGGTTATGAGCTTTTTCATAATCCCATTCTAAAGGGGCGCACCTCATTTTTGAAAGTGGGAATTCGCTTTCCCGATTTCTTTTTCTCAAAATCTCTGCAAACCTGATCCTCACCAAATGACATCCCGGATCACAAAACTTCTCACCCTGACGGTTCTCGCAACCCTCCTTCTGCCTGCCTGCGCCGACCGCACCGGGCACACTCTGGCACCGTCGAGACTTGTCCATGTGGCAGGCCGCCAGTTTGTCGATCCCTCAGGCCATCCAATCCTCCTCCATGGAATCAACGTCTGCAACAAATCCAAAGCGGAAGGCTATACGGGAGGTCTTGGTCCCCGTGAGTTTTCCACCATTCGAAGCTGGGGCATGAATTGCGTGCGCCTCGGCATTTTCTGGGATGGGCTGGAACCGGAGCCGGGGAAGTTTGACGCTGCCTATCTGGACCGGGTGGCCCAATTGGTGCAGTGGGCCAAAAAGGCGGGGCTCTGGGTGATGCTGGATATGCACCAGGATCTCTACAGTGTGA
Organism: uncultured Verrucomicrobia subdivision 3 bacterium; assembly: GCA_903913865.1. Classification (GTDB taxonomy): domain Bacteria; phylum Verrucomicrobiota; class Verrucomicrobiia; order Limisphaerales; family UBA8199; genus UBA693. The sequence goes on along the minus strand of CAIWMU010000013.1, from coordinate 44,039 downwards.
AGTTCAGTGATGGTGCCCCTCCCTGGGCGACTCTGGATAATGGAAATCCCCACACCCCCACGCCTGTATGGAGCGATGCCTACTACGCGAGCACGGCTGTGCAGTCCGCCCTGGACCACTTTTGGTCGAACAGCCCGGCATCGGACGGGGTTGGCTTGCAGGACCATTATGCGAATGCCTGGCAGCGCGTGGCAGCCCGGTTTGCCAATGAACCTGCGGTGCTGGGTTACGACCTGATGAACGAACCGTTCCCCGGGGAGGATGCGCTGCACGCCCGTGATGCGATCATAGGCCGGATGGCTGAACTTGCCAGCGCCACCGGGGGAGCCAGCAACTCCCCGTCCGAAACCCCAAAGCCGGGGACGCCGGAAGCCAAAAAGCTTATGATCCAGCGTTTGGCCGATATGCGGGTTTTCGAGGGAATGCTCGAGGCAGGCGCCCCGATCTTTCAGGAATTTGAACGGGGCCGCCTGATGCCCATGTACCAGAGGGTGGCAAATGCGATCCGCACGGTGGACCAGCACCATATCCTCTTCATCGAACCGGCCATGTCCTCCAACATCGGCATCCCCAGCGCCCTTGGTCCAGTCACCGATGCACACGGAGCGCGGGATCCCCATCAAGCCTACGCCCCCCATGGTTACGACCTCGTAACCGACACCGACAATATCGAATTGACCAGCAACAAGCGCGTGGAGCTTATCTTTCGAAGACACGGAGAGAAGTCCCGCAGTTTGAACATGCCCATGCTGGTGGGGGAGTGGGGAGCCTTCTATGAAGACTCCCGGGCTGTGGGACCGGCGAAGTTTGCCGTCTCCCAGTTCGACCAGCTCGGCTGCGGCGATACCTATTGGAGCTATGGAACGGGATTGGAAAAGTCCCCCCTGCTCCCTGCGTTGCAAAGAAACATCCGGCTGCCGGAATCCCGCTGAACCTTTGTTACTCCCTGACGCTCAAAGGCAGTCTCGTTCAGTCGCGTCGCAACCGGGTGAGCAATCCTGAGTGGCGGTGCTGCGTTTCGTGGTTCCGGACAGCCAGGCCCAGCGCCTTCTCCTGACCGATCAGCACCACCAGCTTTCGACCCCGTGTGACGCCGGTGTAGAGAAGATTCCTCTGCAGCAGCATGTAATGCTGGGTGGATAATGGCATGACCACAACCGGGTATTCCGAGCCCTGCGACTTGTGGATTGTGATGGCGTAGGCCAGCGATAGTTCGTCCAGTTCGCCGAACTCATACAGAACGGTGCGCAGGTCGAACTGCACGCTTAATTCCCGCTCCTCGATGTTGATCCCGGTCACCCAGCCGATGTCGCCATTAAAGACGTCCTTGTCGTAATCATTTTCCGTCTGGATCACCTTGTCCCCCAGCCTGAATTGGGTGCCGAACTTTTCCACAGTGGGTTGGTCCTCCCTTGCTGGGTTGAGGACTTCCTGAAGCCTCCGGTTTAGTTCCCAGACGCCGAGCGAACCGCGATTCATCGGCGCCAGAACCTGCACATCCCGAATCGGGTGCAACCCAAACCGCGCTGGAACACGGTCCCGCACCACCTCGACCAGGGTCTCGGCAATTCGATCCGGGTTGTCCCGGGAGATGAAATAGAAGTCGGAGCCATCCTCCCCGGGATCCCTCGATGGCAGTTCACCGGCATTGATCCTGTGGGCGTTTTGAATGATGCTGCTCCCTCCCGCCTGACGGAAGATCTCCGTCAATCGCACTGTGGCCACGCGGCCGGACTCAACGATTTGCCTCAGAACCATCCCCGGCCCCACGGATGGCAGTTGGTCGATATCCCCGACCAGCAGCAAACCGGAGTGCGGCGGAAGGGCCCGCAGCAAGCTGTTCATCAGTGGCACATCCACCATCGATGTCTCATCCACGACCAGGTAATCTGTATCGAGTGGATTATCTTCGTTCCGTGCGAAGCCGGGCTTCCGCTGCTGAACCTCCAACAGCCGGTGGATCGTCTTCGCCTCACATCCTGTCACCTCCGAGAGCCGCTTTGCAGCCCGTCCAGTCGGAGCACAAAGCTGGCAACGAACCTTCTTTGCCCGCAGGATCATCAGCAGAGCATTCACTAGGGTGGTCTTGCCCACGCCCGGACCACCGGTCAACACGAGCACCCGCCGGGTGAGCGCCTGCTGCAACGCTGCCGCCTGGGATGGTGCCAATGCCTTGCCGGTCTTCCCTTCAACCCACTTCAACGCCGCTGGAAGGTCCACGGGAGGGATGTTGGATTCAGCCGATGCCAGGCGCTTCAGGATCGCCGCAATCCCCTCCTCCGCGTTTTGCAGATATGGCAGGAACACGAGGGATTCCCCCTCCAGTTTCTCCCAGACGATCTCCCGCTGGGCAAACGCCCCCTCCAAAGCCTCCTGAACTGTTTTCTCCCCAACGAGCAGCAACTTGCCCGTCTCCTCCCGCAGGACCTCCAGCGGCAGGGCGCAATGCCCCTGCCCTGTTGCCTCCAGTAGCACATGCCTCAGGCCGGCCCGGGCACGCAGGAGTGAATCATGCGGAATTCCCAGTTTTTGGGCGATCTGGTCCGCCGTTTTGAATCCGATCCCCGGGATGTCCTTTGCGAGCGCATAGGGGTTCCCCTGCACTTCCGCCACCGCATCCTCCCCATAGGTCTTGTAGATCCGCACTGCACGGCTTGTGCTCACCCCGTGGGAGTGGAGGAAGACCATGATCTCGCGGATGACCTTCTGCTCCTGCCAGGCCTGCCTGATCTGCCGCCGACGGTGCGGCCCGATCCCCTCCACCTCCTCCAACCGGGCCGATTGCTGTTCGATGATGTCAAAAATCTTCTCCCCGAACCTTTCCACCAGCTTCCCCGCATAGACCGGCCCGATCCCCTTCACCATCCCGCTGCCCAGATACCGCTCAATCCCCTCCTTCGTTCCCGGAGGTGTCAGGGAAATCCAATCCGCCCTGAACTGCATGCCGTGCTCCCGATCCCGAATCCATGCCCCCTGCGCGGTCAGCCACTCGCCTGGAGTAACGCTCGGCACGGAGCCGAGCACTGTCGCGAGTTCCCGCGATCCACGAACCTTGATCTTGAGAATCGCAAACCCGTTTTCCTCGTTGAAAAACGTGACACGCTCCACAAGCCCGGCCACCGTTTCCTGGGCCGGGGGAGCCTTCGATGCTGGAACTGCTTCAGGCATGCACCTTGCCGAAGGTTGAAATCAATTCCGCCCGCCTTTGGTTTCTCCAACCGCTGACCGGGAAGCAGCCACGGCCAGACGTTTTCCTCCCGAGACCCTCAACAACACCACGCCATGGCGCGGCACTTGTGCGGTGTATTCCTTCTTGAACGACCCCAGATCTTTTTGCCGCCACACATCACGAACCCGGCAACTCCCCTTCCGCCCAAGCTCCGTCCACTCCACCGAAACCGCTTCAGGATCCTCGGCACGGTTGAACAGCGCCACGATTTTGGAACCATCCTCCATGTCCTTGGCCCAAACCTCCACGCCCCCGGACTTGCGAATGCGTCCGGCAGCCCGGCCGAGCGGGTCCTGATTCACCTCGATCACCTCATCGTTCGTCAGCAGGCTCAGGGTGAACGCGTCCATCCGGGTCATGTCACAACCGATCAAAAGCGGCGAGCACAGCATCGCCCAGAGGGTGATGTGGGTATATTGCTCGTTCGGCGTCAACCGTGTGGGACGCACCCTTGCGCTCCATCCCACCTGGCCCACCACCAGCATGTCCGGATCATTCCAGTGCCCGGGTCCGGCAAACGACTCATGCCCCGCCTGTCCGAAGCCAAGACTCGACATGCTGGGCCATGTGTCGGTGATGTCCCCGGTGGTGCGCCAGCAATTCGCACCCATCGCGGCGCCCCACTCCCAGACATTTCCCATCCCATACTGGCAGAGGCTGTAAACGATGTCGCGTGGAACGTGGTCCAACGCCCCGCGCATCACGGTGTAGGGATGCTTCATCTGTTCCAGAGTCGGGCTCGGGAACAGTTGTCCGTAGCTGCACCAGTCATATTTGAGGTAGTCGAAGCCCCATTCCGCATAGGATCTGGCATCCTGCTCCTCATGCTTGTAACTCCCTTCATGGCTGGCGCAGGTGAGGGTCCCGGGTGAGGAATACAATCCGATCTTCAAACCCTGGCCATGGACATAGTCCGCGAGCCGCTTCATGTCAGGAAATTTTTGATTGGACTGGATCGCCCCGGAGGCATCCCTGGAGGCCTCCCAGCAATCATCAATATTCACGTAGGTCCATCCATGATCCACCAGCCCGCTGGCCACCATCGCGTCGGCTGCCCCGCGCACGTTGGCCTCGTTCACATCGCACCCGAAACAGTTCCAACTATTCCACCCCATCGGCGGCGTCAGGGCGATCTTCTCCCCGCACTCGATCCGGAAGGAACGGGTTTCCGTCCCCAAACGGTTCACCGCCTTCAGCCCAACCTTGAAAGTGCCCTTGGCCGCAAGCCGACCCGTGATGATCCCGGTGGTGGCATCCAACTGGAGTCCCTTCGGCAGTCCATCAGCCATGAAACTCATGGGGCGCTCACCCGTGGCAGGAATCCGGAACTGAAACGGGGATCCGGGTCGCACCCCGAAAACCCGCGCTCCATTGATGCGTGGTCTGGCGGAGGGGGCGGGGGTCAAAATCTCCGCCGGTTCCCTGGGGGCGGCCAGCGCGGTCACAGTCCCGCTCTTCATCTGGATCGTCGGCTCAGCCCAGTCGGCATGGTCATAATTCATGCCGTCCCCCGCATCCTCGACGATCAGTGTCAGTTTCTTCACCCCGGCGAGTGGCACGTCCAGAGGTTTTGAAGCCCCGCCACCTTTCATCACCCCGCTCTCCCAAAGAACCCTCTTATCCCCCATGACTTTGAAGACAACACTCCCTTTCTCGCCCACTTCATCATCGACACCCACAATGGCCGTCAAGCGCTCAGCCTCCCCTTCCACACCCAGCCGAAGCACACTTTGTGCGTGTGTCCCCAGCCCGCGATCGTATCTCTTTCCATCCAGAAAGATCGGGTGTCCATCGACCGACCGGTTCACCTGTGGCTCGGCCCACCCCTGCTCCATCCCCTGCAAATCCAGCTGTTCCACCTTCAGTTCCCCAGCCTGCGTCGCCGCGCACCCGGCCAAAAGGCCGGAGACAACCCACAAACAAAATGATCGCATAAATGTCTCTTTCAGCCACGTGGCCCGGGACCAACCGCACCAACCAATGGCAAGTGTCGAGCCTAGCGAATCGGAGGGGGAGTGAAAGCGGCAAAATGAAGTTTCCAGAATCGCGCACCGGGTTTTCATTCCATGGAAACCAGCGGAACGGTGGCGGGAGACATCACCACGCCACCCCTGGAACTGGACGCCTCCAAGGCCAGTTTTGAAGAATCGACAAATCGCCCCCCCCCGGAGTTGATCCCGATGCGAGATCAAAATCCGGCTTGGTTTGGGGGCCCTTCAGCGGGATGCCTCTCCCGCCCGATCAGATTGCGAAATCGTTATACTCGGGCTTCACAAGCTCAATCGGGGGAAGCAGCATGCCGGCGGCCACAGTCGCATTGGTGGCCTGCTCCACCAGAATGAACGAGCCGGTGAGCCGGTTCGTCGCATAGCCGTCGTAAACCAGCTGCCGGGAAGTCCGCAGCCGGATTTCGCCCAGGTCGTTCGCAACCAGTTCGGCTGGCGCCGGCTCATTTTCGAACGTATGGATGTTCAACCGGTTCTCGATCGTGGTTACAATAGCCTGAGCCGTGACGGAAGTGTGCTTGATGAAGAACTTTCTCCCTGCCGTGAGGGGCCTGGAGTGCATCCAGCAGACCTTCGCCCGCAGTTCTGAGCTCATGCCGGGAAGCGAATCCAACCCCACAATCATGTCGCCGCGGCTGATGTCGATGTCATCCTCCAGCACAAGGGTGATCGATTGAGGACAAAAGGCCTCGGACACGGATCCATCATAGGTCCAGATGTCTTTGACGGTGCTCTTCAAACCGCTCGGCAGGACCATGACCTTTTGCCCGACCCGGACGATGCCGCCAGCGATCTGGCCGCTGAATCCGCGAAAATCATGCAACCGCGGATCTGTGGGACTGTTCGGCCGGTTCACCCATTGAACGGGCAACCTGAAGCCGTTCAGATTCCAGTCGCTCGCGATATGAACAGTCTCCAGATGTCCCAGCAGTGCCGGTCCCTGATACCAGGGGGTGGAGGGCGATGTCGAAACCACGTTATCCCCATTCAGGGCGCTCATCGGGATGAACTTCACATCCTTGATGTCCAACCGGGGCAGAAACCCCTCAAACTCATCCCGGATCTCGAGAAACCGTTCCTCGCTCCAATCCACCAGATCCATCTTGTTCACCGCAACAATCAGGTGCGGAATGCGCAACAACGATGCCAGACAGGTGTGCCGTCGGCTTTGCTCGATCACTCCTGTGCGCGCATCCACCAGGATAATGGCAAGATTGGCCGTGGATGCCCCGGTCACCATGTTGCGCGTGTATTGCACATGTCCGGGGGTGTCCGCCATGATGAACTTCCGGCGGGGCGTCGCAAAATACCTGTAGGCCACGTCAATCGTGATCCCCTGCTCCCGCTCCGCCCTGAGGCCATCGGTCAGGTTCGCCAGATTGATCTGCCCTCCGCCAGTAATGTCGGCTGAGCGCTCCAGCGCCTCAAGTTGATCCTCCATCAACGACTTTGAATCGTAAAGCAGCCGCCCGATCAACGTGGACTTTCCATCGTCCACGGATCCGCAGGTGTTCAGGCGGAGAATCTCCACCGGATGGGGATGCCCCGTTGCAGTCCACTCACCCTCGCCTGCGCGGAGGTTTTCAACGCTCGCGCTTGTCACAGTTTGTTCTGTCATGGGTCAAAAATCTGTTGAGTCGGTTTAGAAATACCCCTGCTTCTTGCGGTCTTCCATGGCCGCCTCGGATGTCTTGTCGTCCGCCCGGCTCCCCCGCTCCGTCACCCGGGCGGCGCCGATCTCCCCGATGATGTCCTGCACAGTGTTGGCAGGGGATTCCACCAAGCCTGTGCTGATGATGTCCCCGATTGTCCTCACACGCACCACCAGATCGTGCGTGGGTTCGCCGGGCTTGAGCGGCAACAGATCGCTCACGGGCAGCCATTGCCCGCCGCGCCGCACACACTTCCGCTTGTGGCTGAAATAGATGCTCGGCACCTCCAGTTTCTCGCGTTCGATATATTCCCAGACATCCATCTCCGTCCAGTTGCTGAGGGGAAACACCCGCATGTGTTCACCCGGATTCACCCGGGCATTATACAGGTTCCAGATCTCCGGACGCTGATTTTTGGGATCCCACTGACCAAAGCTGTCCCGGAAGCTGAAAAAGCGCTCCTTGGCACGGCTTTTCTCCTCATCCCGTCGGGCGCCACCTATGCAGCAATCAAAACGAAATTCCTCAATCGCCGCCAGCAGTGTCGGAATCTGCAGGCGGTTGCGGCTGATCTCCCCCGGCGTGGGAACCGCAATCCCTTTTGCTATCGCATCCTCGACTTTCCGGATAATGAGTTTGCCACCCAACTCCACCGCTCGACGGTCCCGAAACTCGTTCAACTCAGGAAAGTGGTGCCCGGTATCCACGTTCAGGAACGGCAGCGGAATGTCGGAGGGCCGGAATGCCTTTTCAGCCAGCCGCAGCAGGCAGATCGAATCCTTCCCTCCCGAAAACATCAGGCACGGCTTCTCAAATTCCGCCGCCACCTCCCGCATGATGTGAATGGCCTCCGTCTCCAGAAACTGAAGATGGTCAATATGGTAACTTCGCCCGGTATGGGCGCGGGAAACCTCTCCGGTGGCACTCACAGTCGTGGATGAAATATCTTTGCTCATATCAGGTGATTCTAATCGGCCCTAAATGACAGGCCTTAGGCGGCGCTGGCGCCTTTTCCAAGTGCCTCCGCCCCCCAGGCTGCATGAAGCCCGCACTCCCGCTTTTCATCGGCCTTCGCCGGATCAAAATAGTCCCACTCGTTCGGAAGCTTGTGCTCCGCCAGATAGGCCTCCATCTCGGAGTCCGACAGGTAAAATACAGGGCTCACCTTCAGGGCACCGAAGTTCCGGTCCAGGGTCAAAATATCCAATCCGGCCCGGTTCGGGTTCTGCACTTTTCTCAGGGCGGTGATCCAAACCTTGGGAGCGAGTTCCCTCATCCCGCGTTGAAACGGCTCAAGTTTCATCACAGCGCTGAACGCCTTCAGTCCCTGCTCATCTTCCGTGGTGGGCACCGGTCCTGAAATCGCATCCCGATGGGCGGCTGATATGCGCGGCAGGTAGGATCTGATCTCCAACCCCAGCATCTGGCGCAGTTGCTCCGCATGCCGGTAGGTCGCCACCCGGTTGTAGCCGTGATCCACCCAAAGCACCGGGATCGTCGGCTGAACGGTCGCACACAGATGCAACACCACCGCCTCGTAAGGTCGAAAATTCGTCGAAACAATGGCCCGTCCATCGCCCTGCCCGATGGCCCAGCGGGTGATCTCAATCGGACTCATCCCGCGCAGCTGATCATTCAAGCGGGCCACCTCCTCCGCGGTGAAAAATTCCAAGCCCCCGGTCGAACTCTGCGATGAAGCACTCCCTTGAGGCTCCAAAACAGACTTCCCACCGTTATCTGCCGATGATTCAAAGGCTTGTTCCGACTTAATCATAAGTTACCTACTAATCTTAGTTACATTTTATCCCCGCCTGATCCCCTTGTCAAATAAACCCGATCCTGCCGCAACGCATGCGTCCCCCCACACCAACATTCGGTGTCCACTCCGGGAGTTTCATCCGCCTGAACAGGACACGAATGGACATGACAAAGGTAGGGATTCCTGAAGCAACAGCGCTGCCGCAGGGCATGGAGTCGAGATATCCCCCCGGGGATGCCCAAGGAGTCTCCCTCCCCTGGGCTTCAATTGCACCGTCGGCCATCAACCAGCAGTCAGCAGAGCATTCAACTTGCTGACTACTGCAAACGCATCGGCCACATAAAGCACGTCCGCCTTGCCTCTGGCCCACCCGCAATTGGCATCAAGGTTGATCGCCCGCCGCTCATTGATGAAGCGCCACCCGACTGCATGGGGTTCCTCCCCGTGGCAGCAGGTTGAAAGCCCCTTGGCATGCCGTGGAGTCGATCCGGTTTGACCGATCTGGTTCAGATGGGTGAGAAATGAGAGAACAGCCTCTCCCTCTCCCCCGAGATCCACCAGGGACTTGCTGCTGCCCAGTGAGGCCCGGGAAGCCTTGAGAAAATTCAAAATCAATCCCTCGGCATCCTTCACATGTGGCTGGCCATCGGCCTGTTTCTTCGTCCAACCGGCACCCGCCACGAAGAGCAGCTTCGCCTCAGGCCGGATGGTCTGCACATCCTGTCCGGCACCCCGGCAGCCTTTAAAATCAGTCCGCATCTGGGCAGGGCTTAACTCGACCGCAACCGGTTCCACCACGGCGGTTGCACCCGGTTTGGCGTAGGCGGGTTGACTGCCGGGATCGACCAGCAGGAACCACGGACGCTGTTGCCGCTGAATGACCCCTTCCATCCGCTGGCGGTAATACCACCTGGTCACCTTGAGGGATCCATCCGCACCCTCCACCTGAGTCAGATGTGTGTCAGCGACTCCCCCAAGACGTTGAGCCACACCAGGCAGAACTCTTTGCCACCGGGATGTCCCCGGCGCGATTACCAGGGTTGCACCTGCGACCTTGCAGATCGCCGCCGCAGCCACGGCATCGGTTGAATAACGGGATACGGCGAACTCCGGCCCCGTGACCCCCAGAACACGCGATGCCCCACAGCCTGCAATCTGGTCAGCAGCAGATTGGACGGCCCCGCCGACCAGCCCCACGACCAACTCCGCAGATCCTAAAACCGATTTGAGGGAAAGTGCCGCACTGAGCGCCTCGAGCGCCGCGGAAGGCAGCAGCCCATCCTCCTGTGTGTATGCCAAAAAAAGAATCTTTTCCATGATTTGCTCCAATCGCTCCGTTATTGCTGAATCCACTCCAACAGTTCCCGTGCGATTTCATCCGCACTCTTGTCCTTTACAATTTTTGTCTCGCGCACCTGTTTCGGGAGGGAAATGGAGTTGAAAGTGAGATCGTTGGAGGCCGGTTTGAAAGGTTTCGCCTTCTGCAAGGCCGGGGCCACCGTCCGCATGTTCATCATTCCGATCTGGGGATTGTTCTTGGGCTCCGGCAGATTTCCAGTGGCCCAGCCGAGCAGGGCTGGCGCACCTGCACAACGCGACAGCTGGTGCTGCCCCCCCTCCACGCGCTCCATCACTTCAAAGCTGCCATCGGCCTCCACTTTGATTTGGTCCACTCCCTGGAACTGGTCCTGAATGCCCAACCGCTCCCCCACCATCTGCATCGTCACACCGGCTCCCCTTGAGGCGGACTCCCATCCTCCGAAAACCAAAAGCCGCGACTTGTCGAGGCCGGGTATCCCCTGAATTGCCTCCGCCAGGGCGGCGGCCGTCTGGGCCGAATCGGAGAAGCCGCTCGCACTGCCATCCACGGCCACAAGTTCAAAAGCCGCCTTCTGCGCCACAGTCATCATCACCTGTTGCAGTTTCGCCTTGGGCCCAAGACTGACCAGCCAAACCTTGGATCCCGGATGCTGTTTCGCAAGATTTGCCGCCTCGTAGAGGCTGTGGCTCGCCCAGGGATCCAGAACGGCAGGCAGCATCATCTCGTTCTTCAACCCCGGCCCCGCCGGAGTCGTCACGGGCTCCAGCGTCTGCAATGGGTCGGGAACGATGCTGCCACAAACCACGATCTGAAACGATATGCTCATAAGCGCGGCCATTAAAGCCCAGGCACCTGCCCCGGGTCAATCATCCTGTTCACTCCTCCGTAGGTCGGACTCCTGCAAGTCATCACACCAGGCACCTCTTGTCGCGCATCAATCTCTCAAGATTTCCCTGATTTTTCCGGACCGAAATCGGTTTGGTGAGTCGGGTGCGCGGCCACAGCCCTTTTCAAGCCTCCCAATCTGACCGAACCTTTCCATGACTGGCTGCCCTGCGAAACGTAGGATTGACCCCGGGACAAATGTCATCAAAGGTTTTACATGCAAATTACGTTTGGAACCATCCTCAAACCCTTGGCCATGCTCTCGGCCCTTCTACTCGCCTCACCGTGCCGGGGGGCGGGTGGCGATTTGCTGATCAATGACTTTGAGGGGGATTCGTGGGGTAGCTGGACGGCCACCGGCGAGGCTTTCGGCCCGGGACCGGCCCACGGCACCCTGACCGGACAGATGGTGGTTGATGGGTTTTTGGGGCGAGGCCTGGTCAACTCCTTCCACGGTGGGGATGGAACGACAGGCACACTCACGTCGCCTCCCTTCAAAATCGAGCGGCGGTTCATCTCCTTTCTGATTGGCGGCGGGATGGACCTCAAAAAGACGTGCCTGAATCTGCTGATTGATGGGAAGGTTGTCCGCCAGGCCACCGGTCCCAACGACCGCTCCGGAGGGAGCGAGGCACTGGGGCCCGAGGCCTGGGATGTGGCTGAATTCTCGGGGCAGATGGCCGTGATTGAAATCCTGGACAGCGCCACGGGTGGCTGGGGACACATCAACGTGGACCAGATTGTCCAGACCGACACCAAGACGGCAAAAGTGGTTGCCAGTGCCGGCAGGGAGTTCCTGATCCAGAAACGCTACCTCAACCTGCCCATCAAAAACGGGGCCCCCAGGCGCTCCGTTTCAACCATCATTGATGGGCGCACGGTGGTGATGAATGACATCGAACTCGCCAACGCCGAACCAGATTGGTGGGCCTTCATGGATATGGGGGAGTGGCGCGGCAAAAAGGTCACCCTTCAGGTGGATAAGCTCCGCGAGGACTCCAAATGGCTGAGTTCCATCTACGAGAGCGATTCCATCCAAGGATCAGAGAACCTCTATAAGGAGCCACTCCGGGGCCAGTTCCACTTTTCATCCAAACGCGGCTGGAACAACGATCCCAACGGCCTTGTGTTCTACAAGGGGGAATATCACCTCCACTACCAGCACAACCCCTACGGCTGGCCCTGGGGCAATATGCACTGGGGACACGCCGTGAGCAGAGACATGGTCCACTGGAAGGAACTTGGAGATGTGCTCGCCCCGGATAAATTCGGCCTCATGTTCAGCGGAAGTGCCGTGGTCGATGCCAGGAATACGAGCGGACTCGGCACACCCCAACACCCCCCGCTGGTGCTGATGTACACCGCTGAGGGTGATCCAACCGTGCAGTGCATCGCATCCAGCACGGATGGACGGGCCTTCAAAAAATACAATGGCAACCCCGTGGTCAGACAGATCACCCGCGGCAACCGGGACCCCAAAGTGATCTGGCATGCACCCACGAAAAAGTGGGTCATGACCCTCTACGTCGAAAAGGACAAAGTCCACACCATCCATTTCTTCTCCTCCACGAATCTGACCCAATGGACCCTCATGAGCCGCACCGATGGCTTTTTCGAGTGCCCTGACTTTTTTGAACTCCCGGTTGATGGCGATGCCACCCGTAAAAAATGGGTGCTGACGGCAGCGAGTAGCGAATACATGGTCGGGCGGTTTGACGGCACCACGTTCACCCCTGAAACCGCAAAACTTCCCGGGCACCGAGGACAGGGCTTCTACGCCGCCCAAACCTTTAGCGACATCCCCAAAAGCGATGGCCGCCGCATCCAGATTGGCTGGTTCCAGACCGAGACCCGGGGAATGCCGTTCAACCAAAGCATGAGCATCCCGCTGGAACTGCGGCTGCTGACCACGCAGGAAGGCCCGCGCCTAACCTGGACACCGGTCCGGGAGCTAAACTCCCTGCACACCACATCAAAAAGCTTCAAGCCCGGCACCCTCGATCCCGAAAGTGGCAACCCACTCTCCGGCATGGCAGCGGAATTGGTTGAACTGCAGGCCGAATTCGAGCCGGGCGCAGCAAGCGAGACCACTCTCACCGTTCGTGGCGCCACCATCATCTACGACGCAGCAAAGCAGGAGTTGTCGGTAAACGGTCACAAGGCCCCCGCCCCGCTCCGTCAGGGAAGGCAGCGGATCACTATCTTCTGCGACCGCACCGGGTTGGAGATTTTCGCAAGTGACGGACTGACGTATGTGCCCATGCCGTTCATTCCAAAACCCGAAAACCTGACGCTAAGCATTCAGATGAAGCATGGGACCGCGACGTTCACAAAACTCCAGGTCCACAAGCTCGCCTCCGCCTGGCCAAAGAACTGATCGCTGATGGACGGCTTCGGTTCCCGGACCCGTGATGGACCTTGAACAGGCTGCCCATTCAATGCTGTGGAGCCCCTCACTTTCCCCAATCCGGGAAGGCTTCCAGGGCATCCAGAACATTGTGGAGCTTGTCAGTATGCGCATCCTCCTGCCATCCACCCCTGCAGGCATCGGATGCCCGGTGCCCGGGGCACCCATCGTCGCTCACCGCATAAAGGCTGTAGTTCAAGGCCTGATATGCGACTGCCTTGAATTCGCTTGTCGCCGTTGCCCGGGCATACATGGCGAGCACAGCGCCATAGGTGGAAAGGATTCCGCCCCAAGGCTCAAGATCGTGCGTTTGTTCCCCGCATAGCAACAGCCCATTCCTGACACTGGTGAATCGGGCGTTCGTAAAATCGATCAACGCATGGGCGTCCTGACGCCAATCCGGATCCAGCTTCTCCCGGCTCTCCAGAAGGTAACGCGCGAGATTCAGCGGTGCCCAGGCGGTCTGGTTGTTCGCCTCCTGATGATCCTCAAAGAATTGGACCCAAAGCATCCCGTCCTTCGCCAAGTTTGGAATTTGCACATCCTTGACCCACCTCCAAACCTTCTCGCGCGGTCCTTCAAACTCTTTGTAACCGTGCCCGATTAACCGATCGAACAAGCGCAAAATAAAAGACATGTTTCCAGAAACATCTCCACGCCCCGCGCCGGTCCGGTAATCAACCCGGAAGGGCCACGGGGAATTTGTGGCAGTGGCGGGCACCATGTTGGTGGCAAGAACCCGGGCATTTTGAAGTGCCTGGGCCAGATATCGGTCCTCTTTTGTTTCCTCCCACAGCAGCACCAGGGCGTATCCGGCAATCCCTCCCTTGTCCGGCTCCACCTCGTAAGGTCTGTCATCCTGTGAGCCACAATCGGGGGGCTGGGGAAACTTGGCCCTCCAACCCGTGGACCTTGTAAACCGGGGATAAAACCCCTCATCCGGAGTGGACGCCTCCTTCACCAGGTAATCCCCCATGTAGCACGCGACCTTCAACGCCCAACCATCCCGCCTATGCTTGTAGGCGTGATACTTCAAGTAGGAGATGATCCCCATGCCGTTCTGTGTTGCCGGGATGAAGCTGGGCCGCTTGGGCATCGGTTCGTAATTTCCATCCATGAATGTCGTGTAAACAAACCGCGGATAACCACTCTCCACCGGGCAGTGCCGATACCAGTTCACCTCCCGATCCATGGCATCCCCCCAGGATGTCCATGGCAGGAGAACCCCGTGGGAATCAAACGTTGCCGGATGATTCCCAATACTCTCAGCACCGGCGGTTGCCAGGGCTCCGAATCCCAGAAGCAGAGTGGAACAGACGACCCAGAACCGGGGGGGCAGCCCGAACAAATTTCTGAAGGTGACGGTGGTCTTCATTGGTGGAATAGTTCGACGCCACATTCCCCGATGCCCCTCCACGGGTCAAGGATGTTGTGGAGGAGGAAACTCAAACTGGCAAACGATCTTTGTCTCCCCAACCAACAACCCGGGAATGAATGAAAACCGGAAGTCAGCGACGCTTGCTGATCCGCATCCGATCCTGCATATTCGGCCCCATTGAAAAAGCATCCGCCCACAAACCGAACTCCCCATGCGCCCCGGCTGTTCAAGGACTCGGTGTGCTCCACTCTGGTGATTGCCTCCCTGGCCCTGAGCCTTTGCATGGCCGCCATCGGGGCACCCAAGCCGGTCGAAGGCATCGCGGTTCGTGTTGAATCCCGATCCGGCGCCCCCCGGTTGACTGTGGATGATCGCCCGGTGCGGGCCCGGATGTTTTTCGGAGGCCCGGCATCCACGCCAATTCATATCGACCCCAAGGGACAGGCCATTCAATTCGAGTTCATCGCGGAGGATAATTCCCTCGACAAAGGCACCCTGCACTTCCGGTTTGGGCAGCTTCCCGGCGATGTGTTTTTGGATGACATCCGCATCGTTGACACATCCACCGGTCAGGACATCTCGCCCGTAAGCGACTTTGAGAGCGGGCCTGAATCCTTTGCGCGTGATTGGTGCTATTGGCCGCCTGAACCCGCAAACACCGTGGGAAAGGTGATTATTGAACCCCGGACAGGTGCGGGCGGAACAGCGGGGATGCACATCCAGATCCGGCAGCCAGCCACAGGCCAATGGCCGGACTGGCACATCTATCATGCCCCGAATCTGCCGATCATTCGAGGCCACAACTACCGTATCACCCTCTGGGCCAGAGCCGAACCAGCCCGGGACCTGATCACAGCCCTATACCGCCCCGGGGATACCTATGTCCGTCTGGGAGGCCCACCCGGAGCCTATGAGTCACAAATCCGGATGGCGGGCTCAGCAGGAGCAAACTTCGTCACGTTCCCCATTGAAATGCCCTGGCCCGCCCCGGGGATCGCAACCGATTGGAGTTCCGTGGACAACGCCTGTGCACAGGTGATCAAGGCCAACCCTGATGCTCTGCTGATCCCAAGATTAGGGGCTGATCCACCGGAATGGTGGCGCAAAGCCCATCCGGACGATGTAATGACATGGGAGGATGGATCCCAGCAAAACCACGCAGTTGTGGCATCCCCTGTTTACCGTCAGGATGCCGCGGCCAGGGTTGCCACCCTCGTCGAGCACCTTGATAAAACATTCCCCCGTAACATGGCCGGCTACCACCCGTGCGGACAGAACACCGGTGAATGGTTTTACCAGGACACGTGGGAGAACCGCTTGAATGGCTATGCCCCGGCGGATACCGCCCAATGGCGCATCTGGCTGCGAGCCAGGTATGGGAACGATGCCGCGCTTCAATCGGCATGGCGGGATCAGGTTGCCCACATCGACACAGCCAAAGTCCCCACCCCTGCCCTGCGCCGATCATCGAAGGGGGGGATCCTGCGTGACCCGGCATCTGAAAAATCCCTGATCGATTTTGCCGAATTTCAACAGCAGGCCATGGCGGACCTGGTTTGCACACTTGCAAAAGCAGTCCGCCAGGCCTCCCACGGAAACAAACTGGTGGTCTTTTTCTATGGCTACGGCTTCGAGTTTGGCCCCATTCGACTGGGACCCTCCACCTGTGGACATTACGCCCTCCGGCGTGTGCTCGACAGTCCGGATGTTGATGTGCTCTGCTCTCCCATCTCCTACTTTGACCGTGGCATCGGCGGCAGCGCACCGGCCATGACGGCAGCCGAGAGCGTCGCGCTTGCTGGCAAGATGTGGCTTTTTGAGGACGACACCCGAACCTATCTCGGCAGCGGGAATTTTCCGGGACAGTTCGATGGGGCAACCAATCTGGCCGGAACGAAATTGATGCTCCAGCGAAACGTCGCCGAGGTTGCCGTGCGCAACATCGCCACCTGGTGGATGGATCTGGGAATGACCGGATGGTTTGATGACCCGCGGCTCTGGGAGGACATGAAACGCTTCGAGCAACTGGATCAGGTCTTTCTCAAGAAGCCGATTCCCTACCGGCCTGAGGTTGCAGCGGTCCTCGACGAGCATTCCATGCTCGAGACCTCCGCCACGGCCTGGAACATGACCGAACCTGGAATTTACCAGGTGCGCCGCCCGCTCGCGCGCATGGGGGCCCCCTATGGCCAATACCTGCTGGATGATGTTCTCAAGGGGCGTGTTCATTCGAAGCTCTATGTGTTCCTGAATCCATGGCAGCTCTCTGAAAGCGACAGGAAAACCCTGCTCCGCCAGACACGTGGAACCAGCCGCATCTGGTGCTATGCCCCGGGCATCCATGACGGGAACAAAACCTCCCCGGAAGCCATGCGGGAACTCACCGGATTCCGGCTGACCCCCGCCTCCTCAAACCGGGCCTGGGCCACCCCCACCGCCCTCGGCAACCAACTGGGCCTGAAAGCCCCCTTTGGTGTCGAGGCCCCAATCACCCCGCTCTTCTGCGCCTCTGATGCCACGGCCGCAGAAACGCTCGCCACCTACCCTGATGGCTCTGCGGCAGTCGCCTTGCGCAAGACGCCGGATGGATGGTCCATGTTTGTGGGGCCACCGGGGTTGACGTCAGATCTGCTCCGGATCGCCGCGCGCAAGGCCGGTGTTCATCTCTATTCGGATGTCGATTGCAACGTCTATGCAAACGGCCCGGTTATCGCACTCCACGCTTCCCAGGATGGAGAGGTATCGATCGACACCGGCAGCAGAAGCACATTCCATGATGCCATGACCGGTGAATCACTCGGAAAAGGACCCATTCTGAAGTTCAGGCTTCAAAAGGGTGAGAACAGGGTTCTGCAGCATTGATCCAAACGCCAGAAAAGCACATCCCTAATCCGGCACGCACAAGGCGGGAGGATGGGAAAAACCCGACCACACAGGAACGGGGCATGGCACCCTGCTCGTCACAGATTGAGCCGATCAGCCAGAATCTCCGCCACATCCTTCACCTGAACTGAGTCGCTCTGCGTTGCCACCCCATCCGTCATCATAGTGAGACAGAAGGGACAACCCACGGCAACGGTTTTTGCACCCGTCGCCAGCGCCTCCTTCGCGCGGAGCGAGCACACCCGCTGCCCGGCCTCCTCCTCCATCCACATACGACCACCTCCCGCACCACAGCAAAAAGTGGTTTCACGCCGGCGGGCCATTTCGCGCAGTCCGTTCAGATGTGATCCGGAGCCAGCAGCGACTCCCATCAGGAGCTCTCTGGGAGCCTGATGGATGCCATTCACGCGGGCCAGGTAGCAGGGATCATGATACGTTGTGGGCTCTGCGAGCCCCTTTCCATCTTCCAGTTTGAGCCTTCCCCCGGCAATTAATTGCTGGAGGAACTGGGTGTGGTGAACCACCTCGTAATTTCCGCCAAACTGGGGATAATCCGCAACCAGTGAGTTAAGGCAGTGCGGACAATGGGTGACAATTTTGCGCACTTTGTAGCGAGCAAAGGTCGCCATGTTTTCCTGGGCCAGTTCCTGAAACAGAAACTCATCCCCCAGACGGCGGGCGGAATCTCCCGTGCACTTTTCCTCGCGGCCAAGAATCGCAAAATTCACCCCTGCCTTCTTCAGCAATTTGGCAAACGCACGCGCCACACGCTGCGCTCTGCGGTCATAAGAACCTGCACAACCCACCCAGTAGAGCACGTCGAAGTCCGGATGGTCTTTCGCCAGTGGAATATCCAACCCTTCCGCCCAATTCGCACGGTCAGCGGCAGGCAATCCCCACGGATTTCCACTCGATTGCATCCGGCGCAAGGCCGTTGCCGCAGTGCCACTCAGTTCGCTTTCCCCCACACGGTTCCGGCGCATGTCTGTCAACAAGGTCAGAGGATCCACTCGCACAGGGCAGACCCGCACGCAGGCGCTGCAGGCCGTGCAGGACCACAGGGTGTCCGCGGCGATCACTCCCTCATGCAGGCCCGGAACGGGGCATGCACCATTCCCGCCGGCGGGGACCGCACCCGGGCTGGTGGACATCGCCCCCTTCAAAGCTTGAACAAGCGCTTTGGGAGAGAGTGGCTTGCCCGTCGCAAAAGCCGGACAGGCCTCCTCGCATCTCCCACACTCCATGCACGCATCCAAACTCAGCAGCTGTTGCCGATTGAAATGGGGTATGGATGCGACCCCGATACGCTCGGTCCGCTCCACATCCTCGACCGTCACCGGAACCATCTTCCCAAGCGTAGGTTGCGCGAGCAACAGATTCAATGGACCCACGATGGCATGAATCAGGCGCGTAAACGGAAGCGAAGCGATGAACCCAAAAACCAATAATGAATGAAACCACCAGATCCAGAGATGCGCCGAACGGGCGCCCGCAACAGTCATTGATCCAAACCATCCTGCAACCAGCAGACCGATGGGGGATGCGCTGGCCCCGATTCCCATCGGGTGTTGCCAAACGAGACGCAATCCCTCGACAAGGTATCCGGTCACCCCGATTGCCAAAAAGGACATCAGCACATACCAGTCGGTGGCACGATGGCCGACGGAGGATGGCCGACGAATCCGTCGCCCCAGAAAAAAGAGGCATCCCCCCAGAAACAGCACCCCGAAGACATCCATCGTGAATTCATACCCAACGTAGAACAACCCCTGATGGAATTTGAGTCCGGCAGAGATTCCCGAGGCAAGATGATCCACCTCAAGCAACGTGGTGCCAAGAAGAAGCACCATGAAACCAAGGAACAGGGTGATGTGGGCACAACTGACCATTCCCCGACCGCGAACACGGGCCTGCCCCACCCCCTCCTTCAGCACCCGGCAAAGCGCCGACTTCCATTTGTTGGAGAGTTGCGAGAATCCCCCCGCGACGAGTTGCCCGGTTGAGACCGGAACTCCCTGACGCCAGAGCCTGAAGCGACGCCAGACGCCCACCCCAAACACCACCATCGACACAACCGCCAGACCGTAGAAGGCCACCACCGAGGCAGGTGGAATATTGCCGAATGTTTCGCGAGTCGGAATCATCGATGGTCTCAGGAGTTGTTGTGGACAGGATTCAGAACAACGACGATTGAATCCCGTTCCAACTCCAATGGTGCCCTATTTTGCCTTCACCTTCTCGATCAATTCGGGCACCAACTGGTAGGCATCCCCCACAATCCCAAAATCAGCCACCTCGAATATGGGGGCATCCGGATCCTTGTTGATCGCGACAATCACCTTCGTGTCCTTCATTCCAGCCATATGCTGGATTGCCCCGGAAATCCCGACCGCAACATAAAGGTCAGGAGCCACGATCTTCCCGGTCTGACCCACCTGCAGTGAGTTCGGAACGATCCCCGCATCCACCAGAGCGCGGGAGGAGCCAGCAGCACCGCCGAACGCATCCGCCAATCCGCCAATCAACCGCTCAAAATCCTCGGCATTTTTCACTCCACGTCCCCCGGAAACCACAACCCGGGCCTCGGTGGGATCCGGTCTGCCGGTGACCCGCACTTCACGCGAACCGTATTCGATGAGGGAGGGCAGTTCACTGACCGGAACTGACAGCTCCACAACCGGTGAAACATCGGCTCCGGGAACCGGGTGCACAAAGGCTGCGGAGCGGACGGTTAAAAACCTCACCGCACCATCCAGTTTCACGGTGGCAATCACATTTCCTGCAAACATGATCCGCTTGAACTCAGCCTCCCCTCCAGTCATGGAGATGCCAACGACATCACTCAGCATCCCTGCGTCCATCAACGCCGCACTGCGCGGCAGGATGTCCTTGGAAAACGTCGAAGCTGCCGCGACCACCATCGTCGCCCCACGCTCGCGGGCAATCCTGGCGATCATCCAGCCATGCTTGTCCGCCACCGGATGCCGAAGGTCCGCGTGGTCTCCAACCAGAATGGCTGCCGCACCATACGAACGCAGCTCCCCGGCAACCTCCCCCATGCCCTCTCCCAAAACGAGGATCTCAAATCGGCCGCCCGATTCGGCGGCCACTTTGGCGGCGAAGGCAACAGCGGAAAGCGTGTGCCGCCTCAACCTGCCGCCCTCATGTTCAGAAATAACCAGTACTTTTTCCATAGTCGGCTGTCTTAAATGACTTTTGCCTCGTTCCTGAGTTTTTCCACCAGTTCATCAACCGTCCGGACCCGGATGCCCGCCTTGCGGGGTGGCGGCGACTCGAGTTTCAGCACCCGGGTGCGTGCCGGCGCTTTGAGGGTGGGATCTGTGAGTTGGATCTCCTCAAGGGGCTTTTTCCTGGCCTTCATGATGCCGGGAAGCGAAACATAACGGGGTTCGTTGAGACGGAGGTCGGTAGTAACGACCGCGGGCAGCCGGACTGTGATGGTTTCTATGCCGCCATCGGTCTCACGGGCACAGCAGGCACTTGAACGCCCATCAACGAGCTCAATTTTCGAGACAAATGTCGCCTGCCCGATCCCAAGCAGGGCGGCCAGCATCTGACCGGCTTGATTCGAATCATCATCAATGGCCTGCTTCCCCATGAGCACCAGATCAGGGCGCTCCCGCCGGTAAACATCAGCAAGAATCCTCGCCACGGAGAGGGAATCCGGGGCCTCTGCACCACTGATTAACAGCGCACGATCCGCCCCCATGGCCAGGCCGAGACGCAACTGTTCCACGCAATCCCCGGTGCCTATCGAAACCACCACCACCTCGACGTCGCCAAGCTGCTCCCTCATCCGGATCGCCTGCTCAAGCGCAATCGCGTCGAATGGGTTGACAGCGAATTTCACACCGTCCAGATCCAATACACCCTCCTTCACCCGGATTCTGGTATCCGGATCGGGAACCCGCTTTAACGCTACCAATATTTTCATCATGTTCGTGTTCCTGCGGTAAATCGCTTTGCTGCCTCACCCCAGCCACTCAAAAATCCCTGCGGCCCCCATACCTCCCCCGACACACATGGTCACCAAACCATGACGCCCCTTTCGTCGCTCCAACTCTGACAAAATCGACACAGAAAGTCTCGCACCAGTCGCCCCGAGCGGATGTCCCAAAGCCAGCGCCCCACCATTCACATTCACCAGGTCGCAAGGCAATCCGGATTCCCGGATCACAGCCAATGCCTGACAGGCGAACGCTTCGTTCAGTTCAACCAGATCAATCTCATCGATCTTCAATCCTGCCTGCTTCAAAGCCTTGGGAATCGCCTGGACCGGACCAATCCCCATGAGCCCGGGAGGCACCCCCGCAACGGCATACGTCACGAATCGCGCAAGGGGCCTGATTCCCAGTTCCCTTACCCGTTCACCGGACATCAAGACCACCGCCGCCGCCCCATCGCTTCGTTGGGAGGCATTGCCCGCAGTAACCGTTCCTTTCTGATTGAAAGCCGGTTTAAGGGTTGAAAGCCGTTCGATTGAGGTGTCCCGTCGCGGCCCCTCATCAACTTCAAAAACGTATTCCCTCACACTCCTCCTGCCATCCGCACCCAAACTGACTTCACGAACCGGGACAGGAACACATTCGGTCTTGAACCGCCCCGCATCCAACGCGGCGATGGCCTTTTGATGGCTTTGGTAGGCGAAGGTGTCCGCGTCCAGCCTCGAGATCGAATAACGGCACGCGACGTTCTCGGCGGTCAAACCCATGGAAAGGTATGCGTCCGGCATCTCCTCGACCAGCCTTGGGTTGGGGGACATCTTGTAGCCACCCAGCGGCACATGGCTCATGCTCTCCGTCCCGCCAGCCACAATCACTTCCCCCATCCCGCTCAGGATTCTCTGGGCCCCCATCGCGATGGACTCAAGCCCGGAGGCGCAAAATCGATTGATCGTGACCCCGGGGACACTATCGGGCAGTCCGGCCCTCTGGCACGCGATACGGGCAATATTCATCCCCTGGGCCCCCTCCGGCATGGCACACCCGAGGATCACATCGTCGATCAACTCGGGGTTCATCCCGGGCACCCGGGCAAGGGCCCCTTTGATCGCGATGGCTGCCAGATCGTCGGGACGGACAGTCCGGATTTTTCCATTTGGCGCCTTGCCAACCGGAGTGCGGACCGCCGCCACAATAAACACTTCTCTCATGTCGTTAATTTCTCAGAGGTTTTCCGGTCTTCAGGGTGTGTTTGATGCGCTCCAACGTGCGCGGTTCGCCGCACAGGCTCAAAAACACCTCACGCTCCAAATCCATCAGGTATTGTTCGGAAACAAAATGCAGGGAACTCAAATCACCCCCGCACAGGATGTAGGCCAGCTTCGTGCAGACCTTCTCGTCGTGCTCACTGATCTGCCCTCCCCCCCGCATCTGTTGCAGGATCAATTTGAACATCGCGAGGCCACCTTCGCCGATCGCAGGGATGTCCGTGCGCTGGGGACGGGGTCGGTAACCCCGTGACACCATCTGGAGAACCTGCGCCTTCGCATCGCCGATCAACCACTCCCGGTTCATCACGACAGTCGTTTCACTCCCGCGCAGGTAGCGGAACTTGAGTGCCTCAACCGCACTGGTGGAAATTTTTGCCAACCCGATGGTTTCCCATGCGTGCCGGACACCGGCAAAATAGTCAGCATCCTCAACCCGGATGATCTGCTCGGTGCAGCGAATGAGCATCTCCTTGGTGCCATGTGCGCCCGGGATCAGCCCCACCCCGACTTCCGGGAGTCCCATATATGTTTCCGCCGCAATCACAACGTGGTCACAGCCCAACGAAAGCTCGCATCCCCCCCCGAGTGTGTAGCCATGACAGGCGGCCACAACCGGTTTCTCAAACTGACGCAGCGTGCTGGTGGCGTGCTGGAAAGTCCGGATCATCAGATCAATCGCATCCCAATCGTTGTTCTCAATCTGCCCCGTCAAAAGCAACAGATTGGCGCCCGCAGAAAAATGTGGGCCCTGGTTGCCAATCACCAGGCCTGAAAAACCACGTCTTACCTCCTCAAGCGACTGCCGCAGCATCCCCAGCTGGTCCTCCCCGATCACGTTCATCTTGGCGTGGAATTCCAGACAGGCGACCCCATCACCCAGATCCACCAGGCTTGCGCCCGGATTGCTTCTGACCACCTTGTTCCCCTCATGCAGCCGGGGCAGACGGATCGACTTCGACGATTCAACCTCCGGCAGATATCCCAGGCCCGTCTCTCCGGCCTTGATTCCGGGGGATTCAACTGCCTTGCCTGGAGCAAAAAACCACCGTTGCAACTCATGCTTTTCGTAGAAAGAGTTCCGTCCGCCGGCCAGCATTTCACACACCAAAGGAGGAACCTCCCGTCCCTCGCTTTTCAGGCGATCCGCCGTTTCAGCCAACCCCAATGCGTCCCAAATCTCAAACGGCCCCAACTCCCAGTTGTAGCCCCACTTCATCGCGTTATCCACAGTAGCCACATCGTCGGCGATCTCACTCAGGCGATCCGCTGCGTAGCAAATAACCGAACTCAAGTGCCTCCACGCAAAAACTCCTGCCCGGTCTGAACTCGCACAGAGTGCAGGAATGCTCGCACCGGGATTCCCCAACCGCGCTACGGCCTCGACCGATGCAAACTTCACTTTCTGCTGGGGACGATATTCCATCGATTGATAATCCAGAGTGAGCAATTCCCGCCCCTGGGCGGTTTTAACACGATGATAAAACCCCTGCCCTTTCTTTTCGCCCCACCACCCTCGCCTGACCATGTCATCAAGCAGTGGAATCGGCTTGAAAACCCCGACAGACGGATCGTGCCCCAACGATCCACAAAGGTTCCTACCCATCTGGGCCAGCAGATCCACTCCCACGATATCCCCAAGCCGGAAGGTCGCACTCTTGGGTCGGCCAATGACCGGGCCGGTAATGGCATCCACCTCGTCAATGCTCAATCCCTGTTCGATCATGAGGAGAATCACCTGTTGGATGTCGAAACAACCGATCCGGTTGGCAACGAATCCGGGAGTGTCCTTCGCCTGCACAATCCCCTTGCCCAGGATCGACTCAGCGAATCCCGCGAAGGAATCCATCAAGCCGCGATCCGTATCGGGTGTGGGGATCAATTCCAACAGCCGCATGTAGCGGGGCGGATTGAAAAAATGGGTGCCGAAAAAGCGCCGACGATAATCCAGAGGCAGCCCCTCCGTCATTCCTGCGATCGACAGCCCCGAAGTGTTGGTGGTGACGAGGGCATCCTTTCTGACACAAGCGGCGATTTTCGCATGGAGTGCCAGCTTCAGATCCATCCGCTCCAGAACGGCTTCCACGACCCAATCCGCCTCCGCAATTTCACTGAGGTGATCCTCCACGTTCCCGACCCGGATCAACCCGGCAGTCTCAGGAGTGAAGAAGGGGGACGGGGAGAGTTTCTTTGACCGGTCAAAAAGGCCTTTGGTGACCCGGTTCCGCACCTGGGGCGATTGCAGGGTCAATCCTTGCTTCATCTCCTCGGGGAGCAACTCGACCGGAACCACATCCAGTAGCAGGGAGGGAATCCCAACGTTCGCAAGATGTGCCGCAATCTGCGCCCCCATGTTGCCCGCCCCTATGACAGCAGCCTTCCTGATGTTTAGTGTTTTCATTTGCAAATACAAAGCAATAGATCCGCCCTGAAAGGTTTGATCCCCTCCGTCGGGCCTGAAACTTCAAATGATACAAAGCCAACCCTCATGCCGATAAATTCCTCAATTCCCGCCGAAGGTATTTTCCCACGGCTGATCTGGGAAGTGCATCAATGAACACAACGTGGCGGGGCACCTTGTAGGAAGCCAGCCGCTCCCGGCAAAAGTCGATGATCTCACCACTGTCCGCAACGACACCCGCCTTGAGCACAACGAACGCTTTGACGGTCTCCCCCCGGTAGGAATCGGGCACTCCAATCACCCCGGCCTCCCGAACTTTTGGACACTCAAAAAGCACCTCCTCAACCTCCCGGGGATAAATATTATACCCCCCTGCAATGATCAGGTCCTTCTTCCGGTCCACAATATAAAAGTAACCATCCGCGTCCTTTCTCGCCACATCCCCCGTGTAAAGCCATCCGTTGCGGAGGACCATGCTTGTCTCTCCTGGCCTGTTCCAATATCCCTGCATCACCTGCGGACCCCGGATGACGATTTCCCCAACCTCCCCGATCGGCATCTCCTGCTCCCCGGTTTCCAGATCCATGATCCGCGCGTCCGTATCCTGCACCGGCAGACCAATGCTGCCCACTCTGGGTGAGCCCGTGGGAGGGTTGATGTGGGTTACCGGGGAGGTCTCAGTCAAGCCATACCCTTCCAGCAGATGCCCTCCGGTCAAGGCCTCAAACTTCTCGCGGACATCCACAGGCAGCGGTGCCCCGCCGCTCATGCAGATGCGAAGAGAATTGAATCCGTATCGCTCGACGTGCGGCGCATTGTTAAAGGCCACATACATCGTTGGAACCCCATGAAAAATGGTGGGGCGGTATTTTCGGATCACTTTCAGGGCCGCCTTCAATTCAAACCTGGGCAGAACCACCACACAGGCACCAATTTGCACGGAGGAGTTCATCACACACGTCATCGCGTAAATATGGAAGAGTGGCAGCGCGGCGACCATCATGTCCGATTGATCCTTCCCCAGCCGCAAGCGTTCGCTGGCCTGAACAGCGTTACAAATCAGATTTCCATGGCTCAACATCGCCCCCTTGGACCTGCCTGTGGTGCCCCCGGTGTATTGGAGGCACGCAATGTCATCCCCCGCAACCTCCACCGGGTGGGGAATCGCCCTGAGCCGCAATACTTCAGCCCAACGATAGACGGTCCCGTGACGCGAACCAAACTCGGCGGGCGCGACAGCCCCCAGGGCATCCCTCCCGCCGATTCCATCCAAATCCGGGGGTCTGGAGGATTGGTTCGTAGGAGGGGGGCCGGAAGAATTCAGGGAGTTGCGAAGATTCGCGTAAGGCCGGGGACAATACTGCCTGAGGCCGGTGATAACGATTTTCGGGGCCGAAGCCAGCAACGGAAGTGTGGCCTTCACAGTCGGCAGGAAGCTGCGATCTATAATAACCACCTTCACCCCCGCATCGTTCCACTGGTGTCCAATCTCCCGCGGGGTGTACATTGTGCTGGTGGCGGTCACAATTGCACCTGCCCTCAAGGCTCCGAAGTAGCCGATGAAAAATTGTGGGCAGTTCCCCAGTAGAAGTCCCACCCGGTCCCCCTTTGCCACCCCCATGGCCTGTAGCCCCGCCGCCAGCCTTCCCGCATGCAACTGTAAGGTGGAGTAGTCAATTCTGGTGCCAAAATAGATCAGGGCTGTCGAATCAGGAACCCTTGCTGCAGTGGCCTCCAGAATTTGTGGCAATGCGCCGATGGTGGGGGTCAGGTTGCTCATGTGAACCGCTCGCCCCGAATGAGGCAATTGTCAACCACGCAAGCGCCCGAAACATAAAAACAGGAAAAAGAACCCAATGGGACAAGGGCTTCTATGCCAATTAACAATCCAGGGTGAACACCCGCGCTCATTTCAAACACACCAGGGCCGGATAGCTGCCAACCTCACAAAGTCTGTTCGCGATCCGCCGCCTGATCGAAACCCCGTTCAGCGGTGTCCATCGCATCAACGAGCGGAGTGTTGCGAGATGCTGTGACAACTGATCCCCCTCCGAAATGACAGCAAAAGCCTTTCGTGCAAGCCCCTCCCAACGCCCTGCGGCATCATTTACAAATGCCATGGCAAGGTCGGCCATAACCCCGGCGGATTTCCCCCTGCCCAGAGCCTTGGCTGTGCGCAGCAGTGCACTCTCGGCAAGGTAAATATCAATGATCATGTCGCTGAGAATCGCCACAACTTCCTGCTCCTCACTGAATTTCTCCCCGTATTTCTTGTGAATCAGGCCGAAAAGATGGAGCACGAGCCGCTTGGCATTCTCAACCAGCGAACGGGCCTGCCCGAGATCAGAACCAACTCCACCACTCCCTGCGGATCCCCTATGCTCAAAGTCTGAAGGCCGTGCCGAAATTTCACGCAATTCTCCCTCAACCCGGGAGATCGCCTCCACTAACGCCAATCGCCCCCGCTGCGCCCTCCGCAGCAGCAGTCCCGGGATGAACAGCCGGTTGATCTCGTTCGTGCCCTCAAAAATCCGGTTGATCCGGGAATCCCGGCATACCCGGGCCGGGGGAAATTCTTCGGTATACCCGTAACCGCCGTGAATTTGGAGTGCCTCATCCGCCACGTCATCCAGAATCTCGCTGCAGGAGACCTTGATGATGGAGCATTCGAGGGCAAACTCCTCCAGTCCTCGCGGAAATGGGGGTGTCGTTGAGTCCACAAGTTCCCCGGTCTCAAACACCGCTTCCATCATGCCCGCAGTACGATAGACAGCGCTTTCACCGGCAAACAGGCGGACCGCCATCTCCCCCAGCTTCTCCTGAATCAAACCAAAGCCGGCAAGCGGCCGCCCGAATTGCTGACGCTCCATCGCATAACGGGCAGCGCCCTTGATCGACTCTCTGGCAGCCCCCAGTGCACCAGCCCCGAGTTTGAATCTCCCGGCGTTCAGAATATTGAAGGCGATGTAGGCTCCCTTTCCAATTCCCCCGAGCAGGTTCTCGACAGGCACCCTCGCATCCTCAAGGGTGACACGGCGTGTCGAGGATGATTTGATCCCCAACTTGTGCTCCTCCTTCCCGAAAGAAACACCCGGAAAACGACGCTCCACAAGGAAAGCCGTGACGTGCTCCCCATCCACTTTCGCAAAAACTGTAAACAGCTCCGCCCAGGCCGTGTTCGAAATCCACATCTTGGTTCCGTTGAGGAGGTAATGTGTGCCATCAGCAGACAGCGTGGCCTTGGTCCTCATCGCCAGAGCATCGGAACCGGATCCGGTTTCGGTCAACGCATAGGCCCCCATCCATTCCCCGCTCGCCAGTTTGCTGAGGTATTTCTCCTTTTGGGCCTCCGTCCCGAAGTATAGAAGAGGCAGTGTCCCAATCCCGGAATGAGCCCCGCACGTCACCCCAAATCCCCCCAATCGCGTAAACTGCTCCTCCACCCCCAAAAGGCTGGTCTTGCCCACGCCAAGGCCCCCAAACTCCGGAGGAACATCCATTCCAAGCAGTCCGAGTTCCCCTGCCATTTGGAACAATCTCGGCGTGACACCCTCATCCTGCTGCTCCAGAGCCTCGATGTTGGGAAGGACCTCCTTGTCCATGAACCGGGCTGCCGTATCGGCCATCATCCGCTGGTCGCTGCTAATGTCCTCGGGTGTGAAAATGGCATTGGAATCCGTCTCAACGAGCAGAAAATTCCCCCCGACGAGCGAGGACAAACACACCTTGGATAATGACATTGTCAGCGAATTATTTACGAGCCTCATTCCGGTTGACAACTAGATTCGGAGTTACGCGGCTAATTATTTTCATCACCAGAAATTCACCTCGGTTTTCTCTGTATCATCAGCCCTCCCATCATTACGATCCATTCCATCCTGCGCCGAAAATCCGGTCAACGGACCGCAGCACTGATTATGAAATCCAAACTAATTCTGACCCTGATCTGCCTAACACTTCTTTCCCCCGTCCCCCCGGCCGTCGCTGGCAGTGTCGACACCCGGCAAAGCTTCCATTCTTCAGAACTTATTTTCCCGCTTGAGCACTGGCACAACCACGGTTCTTGTGTTGTCGAATGCCCGAATGGAGACCTTCTGGTGTGCTGGTACAACGGCTCAGGGGAACGGACTGCGGATGATGTCCGTGTGCTGGGGGCACGCCTGCGGAAAGGCTCCCGGCAATGGAGCCCGCCCTTCGTGATGGCCGATACTCCGGGGTTTCCTGATACCAACCCCGCCATGTTCATTGACCCCCAAAAAAGGCTCTGGCTGTTCTGGTCAACCATCATCGACAACCGATGGGAATCCGCCCTGATGAAATACAGGATCTCCTCCCGCTACGAGAAACCGGGGGCTCCCCAATGGGCTGCCGGAGAAATCATGCACCTCAAACCGGGAACAAACTTTCAGCAAGCCGTCGAGATGAAGCTGGACAACCTCGCCGATGGCCCCCCTCCGGAGATGAAACCGGACGAGGTCACAAAGTGGGTCAAAGAAAAAAAGGCAGGTCTGGCGGAAAAGATATCCTGTCGGCTGGGTTGGATGACCCGGGCGCATCCCACCGTTCTGGACGGAAGGCGACTCCTCGTGCCCATCTACTCCGATGGGCTTGAATGCTGCCTTATGGCCATCACCGATGATTGGGGACAAAACTGGTCCATCAGCACACCGATCTTCGGAATGATTGCATCCCAGCCGAGTGTTATCCGCAAGGCGGATGGTTCCCTGGTCGCCTTTATGAGGGATGACGGCTCGGCAATTCACCGGGTTCAACTCAGCCAGTCCTCCGACCGCGGAGAAACCTGGAGCCGGGTGGTCAGTTCCGACAGACCGGACCCGGGCGCGGGTGTGGAAGCCATCGTGCTTGCGAGCGGAACCTGGCTCCTCATCAATAACGACCTCGAACACGAACGCCACAGCCTCGCCGTTTCACTGTCGGATGACGAAGGAAAGACATGGAAAGTGGTGCGACATCTGGAAAGAGACACTGCCGCCGAGGCCAAAGCCGGAGCTGGATCCTACCATTATCCGTCCATCATTCAGGCCAGGGATGGATCAATCCATGCCACCTATAGCTTCCACCAGAAAGCGAGCGAGACAAAACCGGGGGTGGACGGCAAACCGGCAACCGAATCCATCAAACATGCCCACTTTACCGAAGCCTGGGTGCGTCAGGGGGATTGACCCCTCCGTTCGGATCAGGTGTTGTTCAACCGTTTTGCCCCCCGGAGCGACTGCTTCGGTCAACCGGAGTTTCCCTTTGTCGAGGAGGCCGCCAGTTGTGCCCTGAAGCGCAATATCCTTGGGCTTCCTGATGGATCAGGAGATCGGTCAACGCCCACCCATACAAGGTTTAATGAGAAGGGGTGAGCACAAGAACCTGCTCAATCGTTGACACCCCATCACGCGCACGGTCGATGGCCACCATGCGAAGCGTGCGCATCCCCTGCCCGATGGCAACCCTGCCCATCTCGCGTGTGCTGGCATGCGAGATGACCAGCTTGCGAATTTCATCGGTGACAGTCATCGCCTCAATAATGGCAAGCCGACCCGAGTAACCGCTGTTCTTGCACCGTTCGCAGCCTCTCCCGCGGTAGAATTTGACCCCGGCATACTGTTCCGGATCAACCCCCAGATCCTGATAAATCTTTTCCGGGTAGTCCACGACCTCCTTGCAATGGGAACAAATGCGGCGCATAAGCCGCTGGGCACAGGTCAGGATCACAGAGGAGGAGATCAGGAACGGGGCTATGCCCATGTCATCCAGACGGGCGATCGCACCAGGAGCGTCATTACAGTGCATCGTGCTGAGCACCTGATGCCCCGTAAGGGCGGCCTCGACGGCGATCTCTGCTGTCTCAGTGTCCCGGATTTCGCCGATCATGATGATGTCGGGATCCTGGCGAAGTATTGATCGGAGTGCGTTCGCAAAGGTGAGTCCTATCTCCTTCTTGACAGGCACCTGATTAATGCCCGGCACCTGGAACTCGACAGGGTCCTCCACCGTGACAATGTTGTATATGGGGCTGTTCAGCTCGTTCAACGCCGAATAAAGGGTGGTGGTCTTGCCGGAACCGGTCGGACCTGTGACGAGGATCAGGCCATGGGGGGCATCGACTGCAGATTTGAAACGGCCAAAAGTGTCCGGGTCCAACCCCAGCTTGTCGATACTGGCGGACAGGTTCGACTTGTCGAGGATCCGGAGCACGATCTTTTCCCCATGGACGGTGGGCATGATCGAGACACGGATATCATAGTCCTTCCCGGCAACACGGATGCGCATGCGGCCGTCCTGAGGCAGGCGCCGCTCGGCGATGTCCAGGCTGCTCATCACCTTGTATCTGGATGCCAGAGCCAGTTGCATCTGCTTCGGTGGGGGAGTGGCATCCAGCATCACACCGTCAATGCGGTAGCGGAGGCGGACGGACTTCTCAAATGGCTCCAGATGGATGTCACTGGCGCGATCCTTGACAGCCTGAATGAGGATGAGGTTCGCCAGTTTGATCACCGGTGCCTCCTCGCTGGAGGCGGCCAACTGGTCCAGATTCACCTCCTCGACGGCCTCCCGTGCCACTTCCAGGCTGGTAGCATCATCCTCCCCCTGAGCTTCCTGGATGATGTCCTCCATGCTGCCGCTCTTCGCAGACTCGATGCTGTTGAGCTTGTCGGTGATGGCTTTTTCCCCGGCGATCAATGGGGCGACCTCCATCCGGGTTGTCCGCCGCACATCGTCCAATGCGAGGACGTTGAGCGGATCGGCCATGGCCAGAAACAACTTGTTCTCCAGGCGGGAGACTGGAACCACCTTGTAGTTGTGGGCCATGTCCCGGGGAACAATCTCGGCAATTTCGG
Source organism: uncultured Verrucomicrobia subdivision 3 bacterium (assembly GCA_903913865.1). Taxonomy (GTDB): domain Bacteria; phylum Verrucomicrobiota; class Verrucomicrobiia; order Limisphaerales; family UBA8199; genus UBA693. The sequence goes on along the minus strand of CAIWMU010000013.1, from coordinate 12,037 downwards.
CAGGGATGACGGTTCGGGAAAGATTGACCGGGGGTGTGTTAAGCACCCGCCCCATGGAGACGGCCATGTCCAGCTCGGTGACAAGACCACGCTCGGTGACCAGTTTCAGCAGGCGCGTGCCATCCTTCTTTTGGTGCTCCAGCAGTTCCGCCAGTTGCTGGGTGGTCAGCAGCCCATCCTCGACGAGGGCATCGGCAATCCGTTCTCCAAATGATTTGATGGGAGCCATGCGGTCAGCGAAAAGCCTTGTTGATGTTCTTCGTAAGATCCGCCGGAGTGGTCAAATACCAGAGCAGCCGGCTGTGGGTTTGAGCCCCCAATTCCCTCGCCGCCAGCTGGTTGAATGGATTTGCCGTGGCGACCAGAACCGTTTTGCTCATCCGGTCAAATGGCATCACACACCAGCGCCTGCAGGTTTCCGCCGAAAATGTCCGTGCCAGATCCATATCAAGATCGTAGGTGCTCAGGGAAAGGAAGGCGCATCTGGACTTGTCGGAGATTAGCTTAAGAGCCTTCTCAACTGTCATGATCCCCTTGTCATGGAGCATGGCCACGAACGGCTCCTGCACCTTCGATGGCGCGGTGAAAACATTCGCCTCAGGCCAGCACTGGTTAAAATCAGCCTGAGTCACAAGCTTTGTGTCCACAAAATACTTGCGCATCATCTTTGCACCATCGTCCTGAGGTCCGCCCGGATCTACCCTCAGCGGGGGGACTGTTGTGGAGGATCCAGCCATTCGGAATCCACCTGGTGGTGATGGGGGTGGATCACCCACACCGTTCGGACCGGCCTTGGACTCAAGCCGCTTCAACGCTGCCTGAACATCCGGATCCTGTGGAGCCCTCTGAAGAATGGTCTCGTATTCCTGAATGGCGGCCGACATCTGGCCCATTTCAAGATAGGCCTTGGCGATGCGCTTTGACGCACTCAGGGCATCCCCTTCACGCCCCAGCTTTGAGTAAGCCTCCTTCAGGATTTCGAGCGACTGAAAGTCGTTGGGCTGCGATTGAGTGATCACCTCGAACATCTCAATCGTCTGTCCCAACTGTTCCTCTTCGTCTGGTGTTATGGTCGTCAGTGCCATTTGTGTCCGTAAACGCAACCCGCTCGGGGGGATTACCCCGGTTTCAATCGATCGGCCCGGCAGCGCCGGCCAAGTTCCAGACGTTAATATTTCCACCCCGCCTGGGTCCAGCAATTCCGTCCCCCGCATCCCCGGTCATGCACTACCAGCCCGGAAACCGGTCTTCAGCCTTAATACCAGCACAGAACATCCCAGTGTCATCACATTGGATGGCACAGGAATCCTGTCCTGCTGGTTGTCTATCAGTCTTTGATAGCAATCTTCCGGCCAGAGTTCACACCAGCCACATTTCGGCTCATTCAACGTCAAAACCCAAGGCTAAACGGCTGCAAATGTCCAAAAACGAGTCAAACCACCCCAAATGGGCATGACCCTCTCCCCGAGATCCAATCGACACTGCCAAATATATTCTGCCAGCGTTTGATTTTGTGACAGATGTTGGACATTGTAATCCACTTCAGGCACACAATGGCCACCAAAACAACCAACTTGTCACCGATCATGACTCCCCGCACCGGAGACCGCCTACTGCGGTTCGTGGGGGACCGGGTCCGGTTTGAACTGACGCATGGGTCTGAACAGCGCCCAGCACCCGGATGGAAGGCTCTGTTGCGAACCAACCTAGGTAGGGCCGATCTACTGAGGAAGGAAATACTGGAGGCCCACACCCGCGGGCTGCCGCTCGCCGGATGCTCCTGGCGGGACCTGCCAATGCAGGAAACCTCCCAGGGATGGTCGATCGAAATCCCCGCTGTGGAGCCCGGATATTTCAAAGCCAAGGCATACCTCGTGGATCCTCAGGGATGGCAGCACTGGCCGGATGGGCCCGATGCGGGCATCACCGTCCATCCGGATTCCTGCCGGACCGCCAACACGATTTACTGCGCCTTCACCCGTTTGCATGGGGCCACCCGGTTCCAATCCTCCACCCGCGATCCGGGGCTGGCCGAGACGCTAGCCCCCCTGGATCAGGCCGGTTTCGCCGTGCTCCCTCCCTCGGGAACCCTCAGGGATCTGACAGCCCAGCTGCCACACATCGTGGATACTCTCGGCTGCCGCATCCTCCAACTGCTCCCCATCAACCCCACCCCAACCACCTACGCCCGGTTTGGCAGGTATGGAAGCCCCTATGCAGCCCTGGACCTTGAAGGGATCGACCCCGCCCTCGTTGTTTTTGACAAGCACACCACCGGGGTGGACCAGTTCCGCGAACTGACCTTCGCCGCCCACCGGCTCGGTGCCCGGGTGTTTCTCGACATTGTCATCAATCATACTGGCTGGGGATCCCGCCTTCAGGAAAACCACCCGGACTGGTTCCTTCGGGAGTCCAGCGGGGCATTTGCCAGCCCCGGCGCCTGGGGCAACACCTGGGAGGATCTGGTGGAACTGAAGCATGACCGGGTCGCCTTGTGGGACAATCTGGCGGCAGCGTTCCTCACATGGTGCCGTCGTGGCGTGGACGGCTTCCGGTGCGATGCCGGTTACAAGGTCCCCCTGAATGCCTGGCAATATATCGTGGCCAAAGTTCAGCAGGAGTATCCCGAAACCATCTTCCTGCTCGAGGGTCTGGGAGGGGCCTGGGATGCCACAGAAACATTGCTCACCGAGGGCGGGATGCAGTGGGCCTACTCGGAGCTGTTCCAAAACTACTCAGGCACCGAAGTCGCCGGCTATTTGGAGCACAGCAACAACAAGTCAGCACAGGTCGGCGTGCTCGCCCACTTCAGCGAAACCCACGACAACCAGCGGCTTGCCCACCGGGGGCGGGTCTGGTCCCTCCTCCGCAACCGGCTCTCGGCTCTGACGTCCACATGCGGGGCCTTTGGCTTCACAGGCGGCGTCGAGTGGCTGGCTGCAGAAAAGATCAATGTCCACGGCTGCAGCGGCCTTGCATGGGGCAGTCAGGATAATCTGGTTCCGGAACTGTCCATCCTCAACCGCGTTCTGGCGGATCACCCATGCTTTTTCGACGGTGCGAAGCTCACCCGTATCAGCACCGGGGATAGCCCCATCTACGCACTCCTCAGGGAGTCTGCCGAGGGTGCCGACCACCTGCTGGTGCTCCTAAACACCGACCCGGATCAGCAACAGAATCTCCGTCTGACCCTCCCCCGACTTTCACAGGCCCCGGGCTCAAAACAACTCACGGCAGCAGAATTTGCGACATGGGTTGACCTGCTGGGGCAGAAACCTCCCCATGTTGAGGCCCTCAACAAGACCCTCGAGATCAGCCTTGATGCCGGGGCCGCCTACTGTCTGGCTCCCCGTCTCCAGCCCGCGGGCCTCTCCGGTGATGCCTACAGGAAGGCACGGGCCCGCGCCGCCTGGGGGCTCGATGCTCTCGCAAAGACGGTTCCCCTTGAGGAGTTTGGGGCATTCGAGTGGCCTGCCGTGGCCAGGTCTGTGGACAGGTCCCCAAGAGACTTTCTGGCTGCTGTTGCCTGGCTCAAAAACCACCCCCGCCAAGGCACAGTGATGGAGAGTCTTCAGTCGGCCATCGCTACCGGACCGTTTCCCAGGGTCATTGAGTGGAACTGGCAGGACAGCAGGCGCGTCACCATTGTCCCTCCCGGGTTTTGGCTCCTCTTGCGTGACTCGGTTCCTTTCCGGGCCACCCTGAACACGAAAGATGGCCAACCGGCGCAAACCCGCCAATCCATTCCGGCCGATGGGGCGTACATCGCATGCTTCCCGCCACTTGACGCTCCGATTGATGCGACCTTGTCTCTGGAGCGCTTTATCACGCCACCCTGCCCCACCCACGCCCACATCCGATTTCTGGGCGCGGAACCGATGCCAGGAAACGGGCTACCCCAACCGACCGATATCGCTCTCCTCACGAACGGACGGGGGGCCATGGCCCGCCTGGCGGTGGATTTGGGGCGCATCCAGTCGAAATACGACTGCGTTCTGGGCGCCAATCTCCATCCGGAAATCCCGGTGGACAGGCACGTTTTTGCAAAACGCCTCCGCGCATGGATCAATGCGGATGGGTTCATCTCACCTCTGGATTTTGGTGTGCTCTCGAGCTTCCGGGCGGGATCCACAACCCGCTGGGAATTCGTGGCAAACGCAGGGGATGGGCGAACAGTGGAGGTGGCAATCGAGGCCTGGATGGTTCCGATGCGGAATACAGTTCAATTCAGTTTTACCCGCCCCACAGCCGCCCACGCCACGGGAAGACAGCTTCCGCCAAACGCCCAGGTCTCCCTCACAGTCCGCGTGGACATCGAGGACCGCAGTTTTCACTGGGAAACCCAGCGCAATCCCGGAGCTGAACATCACTTTGCATGCCATTGCAGGGAGTTACCATTGGAGGAATCTCATACCAGAGGAGACCATCCTTCCGAACCCGGCAGTCCTGTTTCTGGAGTCGCAAACCTTCACGGCTTCATCTTCACTCCTACAGTCGACCGCCAGTTGAGGGTGAGTTTGGATCACGGCTCTTATTATTCCCAGCCCGAATGGTCCAGCGGAATCCCCCATCCAATTGAGCAAAGCCGCGGGCAACCCGGATCGGGCGATGCCTACAGTCCAGGCTGGTTTGAAATCCTCCTGCCAAAGGGGGCTGCCGCATGCCTCACCTTGGATGCGGAAACAGGCCCACCCTATGTAGAAGCCCGCCCGAAACAAGATTCCCTCCCGGGGGCGGATTTTGGGGAGCGGTTGCTACAGGCAATCCGCGCTTTCGTCGTTCGGCGCAACGAAGGCCGGACTGTCATCGCAGGATACCCCTGGTTCCTCGATTGGGGACGCGACACATTCATTGCCGCCCGCGGTCTCCTTGCTGCAGGCTGGCGGGAGGATGTCCACCAGATTCTCGCTGTTTTCGCCCGTTTTGAAAAGAATGGCACCCTGCCCAACAGCATCCATGGAAATGACGCATCCAACCGGGACACCACCGATGCGCCGCTCTGGTTCGGCACCCTCTGCGAGGAAGCCGCAACTCAGGAGGAGGATCCCGCCTCCATATATGGCATGCCCGTCGATAATGAGGGCAGAACCCTGCACGATGTGCTCCGCAGCGTTGCCACAAACTACTGCTCGGGCACTCCAAATGGTATCCGGATGGATCCCACCTCCGCGCTAATCTGGAGCCCCAGCCACTTTACCTGGATGGATACCAACCACCCGGCCTGCACCCCAAGGGAGGGCTATCCCATTGAGATACAGGCTCTCTGGATCCGACTGCTCCGCCAATTGGCCCTACTCTCGGCTCCGGATGAGTCCCAACCGTGGTCATCGCTCGCAGCCCAGGCTTCCACCTCCCTGGAAAAGCATTTCTGGTCTGCAAAGACCGGTTGGTATGCCGACGTTCTCCGGTGTCCCGCCGGAGTGCCGGCTGCAAGCGCCCCGATTGATGACAGCCTGCGAAGCAACTGCCTGATCCCAATCGCTTTCGGGCTTTGCGATAAAGACCGGGCCCGGCGAACAGTCTCTGCTGCTCTCAGGCACCTTGTGGTGCCCGGAGCCTTGCGTTCACTCGCTCCCCTGCCCGTGAACCTCCCACTCCCCCTCTTCGGTTCCGGCGGAACTGCGCTGAACGACCCGGCCAATCCTTATTGGGGGCAATACTCCGGAGATGAGGATACGCGGCGCAAACCCGCCTACCATAATGGCACGGCCTGGACTTGGACCTTCCCATCCCTTTGTGAGGCCATGGCTGTGGCATGGGATATGGACCCTGAGGCCGTTGATGCCGCCCGCGCTCTGCTGGGCTCGATGTCCACCGTCATGAACGAGGGCTGTCTCGGCCAGTTTCCTGAAATTCTCGATGGGGATGCCCCCCATGCCCAGCGGGGATGTGATGCTCAGGCATGGTCTGCCACAGAGGCCCTCCGCGTCTGGCAACTCCTCAACCCATCGAAAACGCCCTCCCAAAAGGCCAACCCAGCCTGATGTCTCCCCCCATGTGCCGGCAAAAACCGATGCTTCCAAACTTTTTTTGCGGGTTTGACCCGCAGGGGGTGATTGGCTACAGTAGTCGTTCTTTATGAAAATTCTGGTTTGCGACCCCATAAGTCCAAGGGGAATTGAGTTGTTGCGACAGCGCCCCGAATTCGAGGTGGTGGTGCTGCCTAAACGCCTCACGGAAGCCGAACTGCTCCCCATCGTCGGGGATGTGGTCGCCATGGTCGTCCGATCTGAGACAAAGGTGTCTGAGAAGGTGATCGCCGGTGCCCCCCTCCTGAGGGTGGTGGGCCGGGCTGGTGTCGGTGTGGACAACGTCGATGTTGAAGCCGCCACCCAGCGCGGTGTCGTTGTCATGAACACTCCGGGTGGAAACACCATTTCCACCGCCGAACTCAGCTTCACCATGCTGCTGAGTCTTGCGAGAAAAGTCCCCCAGGCCCACCTCTCCATGGCGGCCGGGAAATGGGACCGAAAACAATTTCAGGGCACCGAACTCTCGGGCAAAACGCTCGGCGTGCTTGGGATGGGACGGATTGGCGGCGAGGTCGCCAGAAGGGCTCTCGCCTTCGGAATGACGGTGCTCGCATACGATCCCTTCCTGACTGAGGCCCGGGCCCGCAGTCTGGGTGTGGAACTGATTGCTGATCTGGACAACCTCTACAGGGACTCGGACTTCATCACGGTCCACATGCCGGTGACGGAGCACACCCGGGGGATGCTCAACACGGCTGCGTTCGCCCGGATGAAGCCGAAAGTCGCGATCGTCAACTGCGCCCGGGGTGAGATCATCGTCGAGGCCGATCTGATAGCCGCTCTTGATTCCGGCAAGGTGGCCGGCGCCGCCCTCGACGTATTTTCTCAGGAGCCGCTCCCGGCGGAGCATCCGTTCAGAAAGCATCCCAATATTATTTTGACCCCCCATCTGGGTGCCAGCACCCAGGAAGCGCAGGAAAAGTGCGGCATCGAAGTCGCAGAGGTGATTGCAGGCTATCTCGTCACCGGCGAGGTGCGCAACGCTGTCAACCTCCCCTACCTCGACAGCAAGACCTATGAGCAGGTCAAACCCTATCTGACTCTGGGTGAAAAGCTCGGGAAACTGCTTGCCCAGGTTTCATCCTCCCCTGCAGACCGGCTCCATATCACCTACGGCGGAAAAGCGCAGGAACTTCAGAACATTGATCCGATCACGCGCGCCATCCTCCTCGGATTCCTCTCCAGGGCCTCGGTAAAGGATCTGAACAACGTGAATGTCCGCAGCATCGCTTCCACGCTCGGATTGAGCGTTGAGGAGAAGCGGTCCAGCGAACCGGTCACGTTCAACGAGTGGCTTCATGTGCAGGTTTTCCGGAACGGCGAAAAAATCGCATCAGCAGGAGGCACCTTCTTCGGATCACCTGAAAACCCCCGCATCGTCAGGGTCTTCAGCCAGCCCACAGAAATCGTCCCCTCAGGAGTCGTTCTGCTGCTCAAGAACAAAGACCGGCCGGGAATCGTCGGTTACCTTGGAACCCTCATGAGCCGCCACAACGTCAACATCGCCAGCATGAGCCTCAGCCGCGACACGGCCGGAGGCCAGGCACTGACGGTCCTCAATCTGGACAGTGTGCCGCCCGCGGAGGTGCTCGACGAAATTCACCGAGATCCTGATATCAACAATGTCCATGTGGTAAAATTGTAAACCTGTTATAAAATAAATTACTATGTCTAAAGATCATTTGAAACGGGCCCTCGCCGTGATGCTCGCCGCAGCGTGCGTTGGCGGCACAGGCATCGCCCAGGCCCAAACCAATCCCCCGGCCACGAAAATCGCCGACCTGTTCCCCGATGCGGTCGTCGCGAAGGGCAAGGGGTTCGAAATCAAGCGCACGAAGCTTGACGAGGCCCTGATCAGCTTCAAGGCCAACCTGGCAGCCCGGGGCCAGAATGTCCCCCCTGAACAGATGGCAATGTTCGAGCAGCAGATGCTCGACCAGCTGATTCGCCTGCAGCTGATCCTCGCCCACTCCAACGATGCGGACAGGACCACCGGCAAAGCTCTGGCCACCAAACGCCTGGATGCCATCAAGAAGCGCGCCGGCTCTGATGAAACGCTCAACCGCCAGCTCAAGTCTGTTGGAATGACGTCTGATGACCTCATCAAGAAGGTCACGGATGAGGCTGTGGCCGAGACCACCGTCGAGCGTGAACTGACCGTCAAGGTCACGGATGAAGAGGTCAAGAAGTTCTACGACGAAAACCCCTCCAAATTTGAGCAACCGGAGCAGGTCCGCGCGAGCCATGTGCTCATTGGAACCAAGGATGCGGCAGGAACCGATCTCTCTGAGGAGAAGAAGAAAGAGAAAAAGACCCTCGCAGAATCCGTCCTGAAGCGGGCCAAAGCCGGCGAGAATTTCGCCAAGCTCGCCAGGGAACTATCCGACGATCCCGGATCCAAGGAAAAGGGCGGTGAATACACCTTCGGCAAGGGGGCCATGGTGCCCGAGTTTGAAGCCGCTGCCTTTGGTCTGAAGACCAACGAAGTGAGCGAAATCGTCACCACCCAGTTTGGTTACCACATCATCAAGCTGAGCGAGAAAATCCCAGCCAAGAAAGTGGATCTCTCCGAAGCTTCGACCGACATTCGCGACTATCTGAAGCAGGGTGCGCTACAAAAGATCCTGCCCCCCTACCTCGACAAACTCCGCAAGGAGGCAGGGGTTGAAATTCTCGACGAGAAGCTGAAGCCGAAGGAAACTCCTGCCGCTCCCCCGGAGGAGAAAAAGGCTGACAAGGCTGAGAAATAATCCATCTCCCAATTGCTACAGGGCCCGGAAAGCGATTTCCGGGCCCTTTTTGTTTCTCCTGCTGCACAACCATCGGCTCCAAACGAACGCTCATTCAAACGGCGATTCTCAGTCATTGCAACCCGCTCCAATTTCGATAACTTCACAAGGCATGTTCACGACCAAGAAACTCCCCATCGCGACCCGGCCAAACCGGTTCAAAGCAGCCCTGCTCGCTCTCATCACCTTCCATGCTTCCCTTACCCTCCTGGCAGGCTCCTTGGGACATCTGCGTTGCGAATATCTGGAGAATCCCCTCGGCGTGGATATTGTCCACCCTCGCCTCAGCTGGCAGATCACATCCTCAAAGCGTGGGGAGGCACAAACCGCTTATCAGATCATGGTGGCAAGCTCCTCAAAGAAACTCGTTGCAGACAAGGGAGACTTGTGGGACAGCGGCAGGGTGGACTCCGACCAGTCCATCCAAGTCCCCTACTCAGGCCAGGCGCTCACCTCCCACCAGCAGTGCTTTTGGAAGGTTCGCTACTGGGATGCTGCGGGCCGGGTGTCCCGGTGGAGCGAACCAGCTCTTTGGACGATGGGCATTCTCTCCCAGACTGAATGGGAAGCTCAGTGGATCGGACGAAACGAGGATGCCGCTGCCCAGATGCTCAAAGGCTGTTCCTGGATTTGGTTCCCCGAGGGGCAACCCGAACGGGATGCCCCGCTGGCAACACGCTACTTCCGCCGCACCTTTGAAATTCCCGCCGGACGGACTGTGAAGAAAGCGGAACTGCAAATCTCAGGAGACAACGAGTTCGCCTTCGCCGTGAACGCACAACACGCGGGGAGTGGATCGGACTTCAGGGCTGTGACCCCGATGGATGTCGCCCATAGTCTGAGGCCGGGCAAAAATGTGGTTGCCGGATGGGTCAAGAACGTCGGCGAGGGGCCAAATCCGGCGGGGTTGCTGGGATTGCTTAGAATTGAATTCGAGTCGGGCGAACCAATGATCATCCCGACCGATGCCAGCTGGAAAACCACTAACAAGGAGAACGGCCCATGGACCGCCCTCGAACATGATGATTCCACATGGGTTGCCGCCCGGATTCTTGGACCAGTTGGGATGCAACCCTGGGGTGAAGTGTTCGGACCCGAGAACCGGGTTCTGCCCGCCCGTTTGCTGCGCCGGGAATTCCATCTGGAAAAGCGCCTCCTGCGGGCTACAGTTTCCTACTCCGGGCTCGGCCTTTCCGAGCTGTATCTAAACGGGCAAAGGATCGGCGACAGTGTCCTATCCCCCGGCCTCACCGAATATCCAAAACGTGCCCTATACGTCACACACGAGGTGGCCGGCTACCTGAAGCCCGGAGCCAACGCCATCGGAGTCCTCCTCGGGAATGGCCGGTTCCACTCGCCGCGCGCCAAGTCCCCCACCAGCACGGAAACCTACGGCTACCCCAAACTCCGCCTTCAACTCCGCCTCCAATTCACGGACGGCTCCGTCTCAAACCTCACGAGCGATCCCTCGTGGAAACTCTCGACGAACGGACCCATCACCGCAAATAACGAGTATGATGGAGAAGACTACGATGCCTGCAAGGAAATGCCCGGCTGGAACAACCCCGGCTACGACGATTCCAACTGGCAACCCGCCCGGATTGTCTCCGGCCCGGGCGGAATTCTGAGCGCCGAAATGGCAAACCCGATCCGCGTCACCGCCACCCTCAAGCCGCTCTCCCTGAATGAAATCAAGCCCGGAGTGTTCATCTACGATCTCGGCCAGAACATGGTCGGATGGTGCCGGATCAAGGTTAGCGGACCCGCAGGCACAGTGGTCTCGCTGCGCCATGCGGAACGACTCAAGGATGACGGGTCCCTCTACATGGACAACCTGCGTGGGGCAAAAGTTACCGACCATTACACCCTGAAGGGAAAGGGCCAGGAAATCTACGAACCCCGTTTCACCTACCACGGCTTCCGCTATGTCGAGGTGACCGGTTTCCCCGGCAAACCCACGCTTGCCACTATCGAGGGCCGTGTGGTGAATGACGACTTGCAGACGGCAGGCTCTTTCACCACCTCCCAGCCTGTCCTGAACCGCAATTACACGAACATCGTCTGGGGGACCCGGGGTAACTATCGCAGTATACCGACCGACTGCCCCCAGCGGGATGAACGTCAGGGTTGGCTCGGGGACCGCTCCGCCGAAGCCCGGGGGGAATCGCTCATTTTCGACACCTCCTCCCTTTATGCCAAGTGGCTCAGGGACATGGCCGATGGCCAGAAGGATAACGGCAGCATCTCCGATGTATGCCCCAGCTACTGGGCACTCTACAACGACAATGTGACCTGGCCAGCCAGTGCCGTCATCATCCCCGGCGCACTCCTCGATCACTATGCTGACACCGCGCTCATCGCCCGCCACTACCCTGCCATGGTGAAGTGGATGGACCACATGGCGACCTACATCAAGGATGGCATCATCGAAAAGGACAACTACGGCGACTGGTGTGTTCCGCCAGAGGACCCCAAACTCATCCACTCCAACGATCCCAACCGCAAAACCGCCGCCCCGATTCTGGCCACCAGCTACTTCATCCATTGCCTGGACCAGATGACCCGGTATGCCAAACTCCTGGACAAATCCGCAGATCAGGAGCGTTTCGCACAACGAGCCAAAGAGATGCGATCTGCGTTCAACGAACGGTTCTACAAAAAGGACCTTGGCTACTATGACAATGGCACCCAGACCGCCTGCGTCCTTCCCCTTGCCTTCGACCTCGTTCCGGCATCCGAACGCGGACGCGTCTTTGACCGGTTGGTCACCAAAATCACCCAGGAAACCCACGGACACGTCGGCACAGGGCTGATCGGCGGGCAGTGGCTGAACCGGGTCCTCACCGCCGGCGGTCGACCCGACCTCTCCTACACATTCTCAACCAACCGCAGCTACCCAAGCTGGGGTTATATGGCGGACAAGGGTGCCACCACGATCTGGGAATTGTGGAACGGAGACACCGCCGATCCGGCGATGAACTCGGGAAACCACGTCATGCTCGTGGGCGACCTCGTGATATGGTTTTACGAATCTCTGGCCGGTATCAAGGCAGACCCGGAGCACCCCGGCTTCAAACACATCATCATGAAGCCCGAACTAAACACAGCGACATAAGTAATTGCGCATAGATTTTGGCCGGGTTATAGTCGGGGGATATGAAACCACTGACGATAGCCGATGCACAAACAATGATACTGGCCCTCCAAGATGAGATC
>CAIWMU010000012.1 GCA_903913865.1 uncultured Verrucomicrobia subdivision 3 bacterium | reverse complement strand
GGACACCCATGCCAAGGGCATGCCGCAGCGGTTCTACCGCGCGGTGGCAGAGTAGAAGAATCTCCAACCCTGCTTAGGTGGGGGGTTGGCAGCAAAAAAAAACACCTGGGCCGGAAGTGGCGAAAGCTGCTTCCGGCCTTTGTTATTGGGGGGATTGTAACCACGAAAGACACGATGGACGCGAAGGGGGGAGGGAGGAGGGGGAATTAAGAAGTATTAATTAAGAATTGAGGTGGTGTCCGCGGATGGTGCAGATGGCGGAAACCGTTACGGATGGGCGATGACCGATTTCCCGCGCCAGGGGTCAGTGCCGTCACTTTTTTTAAACGACAAAAAAAGTGAGAACTGACCCCATGGCGCTCGGGGGAGGGTTTTTCAGCAGATGGCGCAGATTGCGGCGGATGGGGAAGGCGATGGTGGTTGGGCGTTGACCGATTTGCAGGGGGGCACACCGTGGCCGACGGGTGTTGACCGATTTCCCGCGCCAGGGGGCACCATTCCCCCACTTTCCGACTGCGCCAACGGCGCATAATGAGAAAGCCCAGGCCACCGGCCTGGGTATCGGGAATAATAATGGAACCGGAGGGCTGTAGGCCCGATATATCCGGCGAATTCCGGATCTGCACGATGATTACGGGCCTTCAGCCCTTGAATCGTTTCAATGTCCTGTTTCCTGGGGCTGTACCCCAGGCTGGTATTGTGCGCACCTTTGGTGCTGGGGAGGGGGGGGAACCGCGAATGGACGCCGATGGACGCAGATGGGGGAAGGCGTGGTCGGATGGGCGTTGACCGATTTGCCGCGCCAGGGGTCAGTGCCGTCACTTTTTTTAAACGACAAAAAAAGTGAGAACTGACCCCATGGCGCTCGGGCGTTGGCCGTTTTTCAGGGGGGAAACCCTTGCGGGTGGGGGAGTCGTGAAGCTCAGCAGTGGCTCGAACGGTGAGGTGAAGGCAGAGGAGGTGTGGTCATCCAAGCAGATGGAGAATCATCACGGCGGCGTAATCCTGCATGGCGGTGCCTTGTTTGGAGCCAACGGCGGCAACGGCGGAGGCTATCTCATCTGTCTCGACTTCAAAACGGGCGATATCCTGTGGAACGAGCGCGACCAGGAAAAACGACGGGTTCGCAAAGGTTCGGTCGCGTTCGCGGATGGCCGAATCTACTTTCGTAGTGAAGAGGGTCCCATTGTGCTGGTTGAACCCAGCCGAAAGGAAGACCTGGAACGTGGCCGGTTTGAACAACCTGAGCGCACGGACAAGCCAGCCTGGGCGCATCCGGTCATTGCGAACGGCAAGCTCTACATTCGGGACCAGGACACGCTCTTTTGTTTCGACGTGAAGGCAAAATAACGGGCATCCAGGGTTTGTCGAATTCAACCCTTTAGCCGATGAGTGGTGGATTACGCAGCTCAAATAGCTGGGGAAAGCGATTTGCAGACCGGAAGATAGCCCCTCCGGCGCTGCTTTGTCGCGCGGGCTTATCCCCAATGCTTTTCGAACAGGAAAAGGTCTACCTCACGACCGGTCAACTGTTCGCGCTTTGGCGGGGCGTCGGGAAGATGAGTTCAGATCCTGCAATTGGTTTGAAGCTCGGGGGCGAAACACGATTGGCGGGTTCCCACCCGGCTGATATCGCCGTCCTTTGCAGCCGGACATTTGAGGATGCGTTGCCGAACCCCTTTTGCGGGACAGCGGGATGGAACTGGAGTTTGTGTGTTGCGCATCGGGGATTTGGCGCACATTGGGGGTAACGAGAGTGTTACTCTTGCATGCTTGCCGTTTGCTCCGGCCCGCGCCGATGGTCCACCGCGCTGCGAGCGGTCAGAAGGAGTAACGAATCCCGATGGATTGGAAGAGCCCGTTGCCGGCCTTGATCCGGGCTTCGGTGGGACCGGCTTTTAGCGTGTAATCGGGAAGCCATTGATATTGGGCGTTATAGAAAAGGCTCCAGGAATCGCTCCACTTATAGGACAGGCCGCCGCCCAAATACCATCCCACCAGCGTGCTGAAATCAGTGGCCGTGCCGGACAGGGGCAAGCTCTGAACCGTATCCGCATATCTAAGCTCGCCATCCGCCAAGCCGATGGCCAACCCCATCCCTACTGTGCCCGAGAGCTTTTTGTATAAAGGACTTTCGAAGTAAGGGCCGAGGCGCAAGCCGTAGGTGTTCGCCACCAGTTCCCGATAGGTCGTCATCGGGGGACCATTGGGAATCGTAATCTGGCTGGGAGTTCCGTTGAGAGGGATGGTCGGGCCGGGACCGCCATAGTTGCCTTGATAGGTTTGACCGGTCAGGGGATCGTAGGGAGGCACCACGCCGCCCAATTGGTAGGTGGTCGTGTCACGGACAGTGTTCATGGAGTGAGCCCAGGTGCTCTTGATGCTCAAGGCGGAATAGTTGAAGGCTGCCTCCATGCCAAAGTGGCAGGACTCGTCACTACCGCTACGGTAAAGCTCAAGCGAGTATGTCAGCTCGAAGCCGGACACGAGGTCGTCGAGCTTGTGCGAATCGGTGCCAGCCTGCGGGTAGGAATGAGTTAGCAGAAGGGTGTCGCCCTGAACTTGAGCCGGGTTATCATAGCCCCAGTTCCAAGTGCGGCCATCGGGGGCGGAGTTCGGGCCGGCAGTCTGCCTGGAACTGTCCAGAACGTAGCCGTCATCGAAGATGCCTGGCGGCAGCTTGGGGGCGGCGGCAAATCCTTTGAACTCAACGGAGCTGCTCATCCCCAGGCGGTAGCCAAAGCTGATTTGGTTACGGCGGGGTCCATCATGGGTTGGCTCCAGCCTCCCGACCTGATCCTTCGTGGGGGGAGTGGAGGTTGAGGAGTCTGCGGGCTGGTCCGCCCGTTTTTCAAGCGGCTGGGTTGATGCAAACGGCTGGGCTTGGGCCAGCGTCGGGACAGCGGAGGGGGCAATTGGTGCAGCCGCCTCTGGGGAGACGGGTGGAGCGACGGATGCTGGCGGGTTGAAGGTCGGCGCAGGAGTGGCCTGGGCCAGAATGGTGGCTGGTGGATCGACGTGTGGAGATGTTTGTTCGGTCGGGGCCGTTTCGGTGGTTGAAACCTCTGGTGCGTCAGGCGAGGACGCGCCTTTGGCGGGGACATCCTCTAAAGGTTCGTCCGGAGTAACGGCCTGCGATTCGACCAGCGTCGGGGCAGCGGGGGGGGCAATTGGTGCAGAGGCCTCTTGAGAGACGGGTGGAGGCGTGGTCGAGGCCACTGTCGGTGTGGTCTGAGCTACGATGATGGGGGGTGGCTCGATGTGTGACGATGTTCGTTCGGGCGCTACCGACTCCGCCGCAACCGTTGGTGGAGCGGGGGGAATAACGCGCGGAGCAGGCACTGTCGCTATCATCGGAATCGGGGCCACCGCGGTGGGTGGGGAAGGCACGATTGCGACGACAGGGCGGGCGGCGGGAGCAGGGGAGGGTGCCTTCACCACATAGTCGGCTGCGACAAAGGCGTAGGTTTCCGGAGTGGGTCTGATCCGCACCCAGCCGCCTTGCTTGCCGAGGGAATGGATTTTGTCCCCTCGCTGCAAACTGCCCAGCACACTGTAGTTTTCGCCAGCCCCCCCACGGATGTTCAACCTGGTGGCCGCAACGGTATCGCCGTCCAGGAAAGAGGCGTGGACATAGACCGGGACGGATGGCGGAAGCTGGATTTGCGCCCAGCGGGATGGGGAGCCGGCCTTCGCTCCGACGGCAACGATCTTATCCACCATCTGGATGATGTCGCCTTGATTGAGTTGCACCAGAACCTCGCCAGCCAGGGAAGCTTGTCCGCGCACGTTCACGCTCTCACCCCGGACCACAGCAGACTGCAGCGCCCAAAGCGAAGGTGAGGCCCAACTCCCGAGAAGTGATGTCGAAACCAGTCCGAGCGAGAGCCGACGAAGCGTGTTTCCCCGGCCCGGCAGGGGGCGCGAGGATGTGGCCGAAGGGCGAGGGCTCATGGCAGGCGGTCGGTTCATTCGGGGTGGGTTCAGTTGCCAGGAACGAGTATCAGACGATAGAAACGACGGGGCGCGATGGCCGGATGTATGGTCGTCACGGGTGGACCGTAATCCAGCCACTGCTGAACGCCGCCAAGTCCCGTCAGGGCGGGCAACGAGGTATCCCACGTCGTCAAATTAGAGCTGTATTGGATGTAATACTGTCGGTTGGAAAGGGTGGTGAAGTCCAGCAGGATGTTATCGTTGGCGATACGTTGTATGCGGCCGATGGAAACCAAGGTGCCAACCTTGGGGGCCGGAGTGTCCGCCAGATGCCACCACACAGTCAGGATCGGAGCTGGCACGCTGCCATCGGGAACGTAGTATTTAAGGCGCACCCGCCGGGCTTCGCCGGCGGCAAGCGGGGTGTTATCCTGAATGTAGGGCAGGTAGCCCCCGCTGTTTGTTCCGGTCGCGTTCCAGAGCCAGGCATTGATCAAACCGCGCACATCAATCCGCACCGCTGTCAGGGTGACTGGAGTGGGGTTGGTGAACCAGCAGTCCTGCCAGTAGAGCCCGGTCTGAAACACCTCAAGGCCGTTGGTGATGATGGGGCCGGCGGAGAAAGGCAGGTTCGTCACGACAGTGAAGTTTACCTCTTCGGACACACTGGTCTGACCCGTGTTATCGATTGCCTGGGCCGTAAACCGGTGCGACCCTCCAGCCAGATTGGTGATGGTCGCGGAAGTCAGGAAATAGTCCGCCGGTGGCGCGGGGAGGGGAGCATGCCAACGGTTAGTCCCGGACAGGAAATAGACATTGGTCGCGATGCGGTGCGGATCAAACACTTCGGCATCGAACATAATGTTCATGCCGATCAGGAAAACGGAACCGTTGGTCGGGCTGATGATGTTGATGGCGGGCGGGATATAGCAATCAATGGTGAGGGTGCCGGATTTTGACACCACGTTATAGTTGGGGAGTCGCCCGTCCGGGTCGGCCAGCCGCGGGACGATGGCATAAGGAGTCGAGGGACCATAGACCCCAGGCGGCGTGGTGGTCGTGGCGGAGGAGACAAAGGTGGCGGTGATATTGTCCCCGTTCAGCAAATTGGATCGGGAAAACGTGCCTGTGAAGATGGGATTGGGGTCCCCGCAGTACTTCATGGCGTTCGCGGCCGTGACGTAGAGTGCCAGTGGAGCTTTCGTGATGGTGAGAGTGCCGGCATTGGAGAGCACGGTATAGTTTACGAGCCGCCCGTCGGGATCAGCAAGTTGCGGCGTGATGGCATAGGGCGAAGCCGGACCATAGACACCGGCTGGAGTAATGGTCGTGGCGGTGGAGATGAACGCGGCGGTGATGTTGTCCCCATTGAGCACGTTGTCCAGGGTTCCCGTGAAGACAGGATTGGGGGAACCGTAGGGCCGTGAGGCGTTATCGGCTGTGACAGAAAGCGCCAGCGCGGCCTTCGTGATGGTGAGGGTTCCGGTGGTCGAGATCACGGTGTAGTTGACCAGCCGACCGTCGGGATCAGAAAGTTGCGGCGTGATCGCGTGGGGCGAAACCGGACCATAGATACCGGCTGGCGTGTTGGTCGTAGCCGTGGATCTGAACATGGCGGTGATGTTGTCCCCATTGAGGACGTTGTCAAGTCTGCCGGTGAAGACAGGATTGGGGGCGCCGTAGGGCCGCGAGGCGTTGTCGGCCGTGACATAGAGTGGAAACGTGGCTTTCGTGATGGTCAGAGTGCCAGCGGTGGAGATCACGGTGTAGTTGACCAGCCGACCGTTGGGATCAGAAAGTTGCGGCGTGATGGCATAGGGTGTGGCGGGACCATAGACACCCGCGGGGGTATTGGTCGTGGCCGTGGAGCTGAACACGGCGGTGATGTTGTCCCCATTGAGCACGTTGTCCAGGGTTCCGGTGAAGACAGGATTGGGGGCGCCGTAGGGACGCGAGGTGTTGTCGGCCGTGACATAGAGTGGCAGCGTGGCTTTAGTTATGGTCAGAGTTCCGGCGGTGGATGTCACGGTGTAGTTGACCAACCGCCCGTTGGGATCAGAGAGTTGCGGCGTGATGGCGTAGGGCGAAGTCGGACCATAGACACCGGCGGGGGTGTTGATCGTAGCCGAGGAGATGAAGGTGGCAGTGATGTTGTCCCCATTAAGCACGTTGCTCAGGCTTCCGGTGAAGACGGGATTGGCCGCCCCGTAGGGCCGTGAGGCGTTGTTGGCTGTGACATAGAGGGTTAACGTCGCTTTCGTGATGGTCAGATTTCCGG
>CAIWMU010000011.1 GCA_903913865.1 uncultured Verrucomicrobia subdivision 3 bacterium | reverse complement strand
CACGACCCCGCTGGTGTTCAGCCTGAACACGAACGCGACACCGGCATCCGTGCAGGCCCTGCTGCGGTCCGTGACGATTGAGACCGATGACGAGAGCACCAACAGCAGGACGCTGCGGGTGGTGGTTGCGGATGGGGACGGTGGAATCAGCGCCCCGGTGACGAAGGTGCTGGCATTGAACCGTCCGCCTGTGGCGGGACCGGACACCTTCAGTGTGGGTGTAAACGGGACCATGACGAACACGATCGCATCGATCATCGCGAATGACACGGACGTGGATGGGGACACGGTGGTCTGGGAGAGCTTCAGCGGAGTGTCGGCCAATGGTGGCCGGATCATCCAGGAAGGGACCGACCTGATCTACCGCGCGCCGGTTGGATATCATGGGGTGGACCTGTTCGCCTACCTGATTGCCGATGGCCGTGGAGGCGAGGCGGTGGGGATCATGTCGATCAACGTGGGCATGTCCGGAACGTTGACGCTGAACAACTCGGTGGATGGCATGATGGTCCACCTGGCGGGTGAGGCAGGAAAGACCTACCGGATCGAAGCAACGGGCAACATGTTCCAATGGAGCGTGGTGGGGAGCGCGGTTGCGAACCCGGATGGCACCATTGAAGTCCTGGACACCCACGCCAAGAGCGCCCCGCAGCGGTTCTACCGCGCGGTGGAGGAGTAAGACCTCCGACCCGCACCTGAGGCACCCGTCCGCCAGAGACGAGGCCTGAACAGTGCGGAAGAAGGAATCACGGGGCCGGAAGTGGCAAAGGCTGCTTCCGGCCCTTTTTGTTGGGGGGATTTGGACCACGAAAGACACGAAAGGGGGAGGGAGGAGGGGGGAATTAAGAATTAAAAATTAAGAATTATGAATTGGGGGGGTGTCGGTTACAGGGTGCAGGTTGCGGCGGATGGGGGGAGGGGGAGGCGATGGTGGTTGGGCGATGACCGATTTCCCGTGCCTGACCCCATGGCCCGAAGCGGAAATGGAACAGAAGCAAACGGAGAGAACAAAGAGCTTTACGGGCCTCGTTACCTTGGTTGGCTTTTGTGATGTGAGATTGCCCCGCTTTCCCATCGCGCCAACGGCGCACCTTATGAGAGCCCAGACCACCGGTCTGGGTATCGGCCATCAAGAAGTCAATCCGAGGGCTGAAGGCCTGAAATATCCCTCCCCCAGGTAAATGCCCAACATATAAACAACCCCAAAGGGGTTGTGCCGAGGCAACATCCATGTAGACCCGCGCCGGGGTGGCCGGATCGGGCGGAATGGACAATGCCATCGTGGGTTTTCAATACCGCAACCCGCCTTGTGTGCGACAATTCACACGTTCGTTGCCTCGGCACAACCACGTTGTGGTTGTTGCACTCATCCCAAGCGCACCCGGGGTAGCGCGGAGAGCCGCGCAACCCCGGGCTTTATGGCACAACGCCGTTGGCGTTGAAGGGCAATCCGTCCTCATACCCGGGGTAACGCCGGGCTGTGGGGCACAACGCCGTTGGCGTTGAAGGGCAATCCGTCCTCATACCCGGCGTAACGCCGGGCTGTAGGGCACAATGCCGTTGGCGTAGGGGAGTGGGGTGTGTGTGCGTTGACCGATTTCCCGCGAGGGGTCAGTTCGGTCACTGTCGAGTCCGGGTGGGGCCGGCCTCAACAGATGAGAACTGACCCCATCGCTCGGGGGAGGGGTTATCCGCAGATGACGCAGATTGGGGAAACCGTTGCGGATGGGCGATGACCGTTTTCCCGCGCCAGGGGTCAGTGCCGTCACTTTTTGTAAACGGCACAAAAAGTGAGAACTGACCCCATGGCGCTCGGGTGTTGACCGATTTCCCGCGAGGGGTCAGTTCGGTCACTGTCGAGTCCGGCTGGGGCCGGCCTCAATAGATGAGAACTGACCCCATCGCTCGGGGGAGGGGTTATCCGCAGATGGCGCAGATGGTGGAAACCGTTGCGGATGGGCGATGACCGTTTTCCCGCGCCAGGGGTCTGACCCCATGGCGCTCGGGTGTTGACCGATTGCCCGCGAGGGCCTGATCCTGTTCGCCTGGGTGATCAGGCCAGCGGGCCGAAGCGGGGACCCCAGGTGGATACGAGCTTTTTGCCTTCTTCGCGGAGGGCGGCCACTTCCTTTTTCCCGAGACGTTTCCAATGTTTGACCCACTCGACGTTTTGCCGAACCTCTTCGACGCCGTAAACACCAACCACGGCACCCGCTACTCCCTCAATGCCGAGGCTGTAGCGGAGGGAGCTCTCCAGAAATTCCTTCGGCATTCTGGAGGGGCCGCGGTTTTTGTAGCCGGGAAAACCGTTGATGTGGCCGCCAAACACTTTCATGGCCAGGATGCCGCACTTGTGCTTCCGGGCGATCGGCAGGATGGTCTCCTCAAACGGGTATTGGTGATAATCGGCAAAGTTCAGGGCGGTCATCAGCACATCGATTTCGCCGGTGTCCAGCACCGGGGCGAATCGCGCGGGGCGGTTGTGGCCGGTGATGCCGATGAACCGGGTGAGGCCCTTTTCCTTCATTTTTCTGGCGAATTCAAGCGGGCCGCCGGAGGCCAGAATCATGGCCGGATCGGAGTCGTTGGCACTGTGGATGTGCAAGAGGTCCACGTGATCGGTCTTGAGGCGGCGGAGGGACTCTTCGAAGCTGAGGCGCATCCGTTCCGCCGCAGCCTTGGGGTCATCGCCGCCGGGCCAGGCCTTGGTTGTGAGAAAGATCTTGTCGCGCCATTGGGGCATGAGTTCGCCGAGGTATTGCTCGGCATCGTCGTAGATCCGGGCGGTATCGACGTAGTTGATGCCAGCCTCAAGTGCGGCGCGATAGACGGGGATGCCGACGGCGGCGCCGGGCATGCTGTGGCCGATGGGGGCGCTGCCGAGGCCGAGGATGGTGATCTTTGCGCCGGTGCGCCCGAGGATGCGCTGGGGGATGCCGGAGGCGTTTTTGCCGGCATCCGGGTTCAGGGCGGCCAGCAGTTGGGGCGCGCCGAGTGCCGTGGCACTGGCGATGGCCCCCAGGCTGGTGAGAAATTCGCGCCGCCCAAGGCGTGTGGATGCCGGTTTGTTCATGTGGAATGGAATTTAGCCCAAGGCTGATTTTTTGAAAAGCCGATTGACCCTGATTTGCGGGACTGCTATCCATTTGGATAGATATGAATGAACTGACCCCAGCACAGGAGCGTGTCCTGGATTTTCTTCAGGCAGAGGTCCATGCGGGCCGGCCGATTCCGACGGTGCGTGAGATTGCGGCGCAGTTTGGTTTCCGGAGCCATCGTGCGGCGGCGTGCCATCTGGAGGCGTTGAAGAGGAAGGGGTTCATTGAATCGGATCCGGGCAAGGCGCGGACACTGCGGGTTGTGACACCGCTGGCGCTGCTCCGGGGGCGGATTGTGGATATTCCGCTGTTTGGGACGATCCCGGCCGGGTTTGCGGGCGACCGTGAGCAGCAGCCGGAGGGGTGTGTGTCCGTGGATGTGGAGAGCATCGGGTTCAAGCCGACCCGGAACACCTTTGCGCTGCGGGTGGTGGGGGATTCAATGATCGGGCGGCATATTTGCGATGGGGACATCGCGGTGTTTGAGCATGGGCCGGAGCCGAGACCGGGACAGATTGTGGCGGCGCTGATTGACCGGAAGAACACGCTGAAGACGTTCCTGGTGAGGAACGGCAGGCCGTTTCTGAAGGCGGAGAATCCGAATTATCCGGAGCTGATCCCCTCGGAGGAACTGGTCATCCAGGGGGTGTTCCGCGGGCTGATTCGCAAGGGGAGGGATTGAGGGTGAGTGGGATGACCGATTTCCCGCGAAGGGGTCCGCGAAGGGGGCAGTCCTCACTTTTTGTAAACGACACAAAAAGGTGTGGGGTGTCGTGTCGGGTGAGTGGGTTGACCGATTTCCCGCTCAGGGGTCAGTCCTCACTTTTTGTAAACGACACAAAAAGGTGTGGGGTGTCGTGTCGGGTGGATGGGATGACCGATTTCCCGCTCAGGGGTCAGTCCTCACTTTTTGTAAACGACACAAAAAGGTGAGGACTGACCCCATTCGCTCGGTGGGACCCATTCGCTCGAGGGCGATTGTGCATCTGGATGCGGATGCATTTTTTGCGGCGGTGGAGCAGGCTGCGGATCCGCAATTGCGGGGCAGGCCTGTGGCGGTTGGGGGTGAGAAGCGGGGGATCATTGCCTCGGCATCGTATGAGGCGCGAAAGTTTGGGGTTTACACGCCGATGCCGACAGCACGGGCGCGGAAGCTCTGCCCGAAGCTTGTGGTGCTGGCGGGGGATTTCGAGCGTTACGAGCAGTTCTCGGACTGGATGTTCGGCTACTGCTACGATTTCACGCCGGATGTGGAGCAGACGTCGATTGATGAGGGCTACTTTGATGTGACAGGGGCGCGGAAGCCGCCGGTGGAAATTGCGGAGACGATCCGGCAGGCGATCGGCCAGAGGCTGAAGATAACAGTCAGCGAGGGGATAGGGACCAACAAGCTGGTCAGTGCGGTGGCATCGAAGCTGACGAAGCCCGGGGGATTCCGGGAGGTGCAGAGCGGGGGGGAGGCGGCGTTTCTGCATCCGTTGCCGAACCGGTGGCTGCCGGGGATCGGGCCGAAGACGGGGGCGCGGCTGGATGCGGCGGGGCTGGCGCAGATCCGGCAGGTGGCGGCCACGCCGCTGGAGATGCTGGAGCTGATGCTGGGGGGGCAGGCGGCGGTGATCCGCCAGTTTGCGCACGGGATCGATGAGCGGCCGATCACCCCGGCGCGGGAGCCGCAGAAGACGTTCAGCCAGCAGGAGACCTTTGCATCGGACCTGACGGATGAGGGCTATGTGGAGGCGGTGCTGCGGCGGATGGCGGATGATCTGTTCGCAACCGTCCGTGCGGAGCGGCGGACGATCCGCACCCTGACGGTGAGGGTGCGCTACAACGACATGGGGGAGGACACGGTCAGCGAGAGCCTTGGGGAGCCGACGGATCTTGAGACGGATGTGCATGGGCGGCTGCATGGGATGCTGAAGCAGGCGTGGAGGCGGCGTGTGAGCCTGCGGCTGGTTTCGCTGAAGCTCTCGAATCTTTACGACAGCCGGTTTGGCGGGGAACTGCCGCTGGGGATTCCGGCGGAGCGGGTGGGGGCGCAGGCGAGGCTGGCGGCGGTGATTGATGAGCTGCGGCATGCCCATGGGCGGGGAGTCATTCTGCGCGGGCACGATCTGCGGCTGCGAAGCCCGCCGGTTGAGGCGGTGGCGGTGCGGGAGCAGCCGGTGCCGGCCCGCCGCGCCGTCATTCCAGCCAGGGTGGCCATCCCGGACTATGTTCCGTTGCGGGCGCACAGCCACTACTCGTTTCTGGATTCGACACTTTCCCCGGCGGAGATCGTGAGACTGGCGGCCGGGCAGGGGCTGGCGGCGGTGGGTTTGGCGGATGCCGGGAACCTGCACGGTGCGGTGGAGTTTCTGGATGCGGCCCGGCAGGCGGGCATCAAGCCGGTGCTTGGGGTGGAACTGGTGGTGGAGAATGCCCCGCTGCTGCTCCATGTGGAGTCGGCCGCCGGGTATGCAAATCTTTGCCGCCTGATTTCGCGCCATGCCGCGAGGCACGGGGTGGAGGGCGGGAGTGTGGCGGACCAGCAGAGGCGGCCCTACCGGCTTCAGGAATTCGACGGGCTTGCCGGGGGCTTGCTGGCGGTTGGCACGGATGAACGGCTGGCGGAGCGGTTTGAGGGGAGGTTCTACCGGATGTTGACGGCGGCCAGGGCACCCAAAGGCTTTCGCGAGGTGGCCTGCCCCTCCATCCACCACGGTCCGGCCGGGGACCGGCAGAAATATGACATTGTCCAAAGCATCCGCACACTGACACTGCTGCGGGAGGGGCATCCGGAGAAGCGGGCGGGCGGGCGGCTCCATTTCCGCACCGCCGCCGAGATGGCCCGGGGGGCGCGGGAGAACCCGGAATGGATCCGGCACACGATTGAGATTGCCGAGAGATGCCACTTTGATCTTCCGCCCGGGAAGCCGCAGTTTCCATCCTTCACAACGCCGGATGGCACGGAGCCGGGGGAGTTTCTGTGCCGACTGGTGCTTCAGGGGCTGGAGCAGCGCTACGGGCCTGGAGCCGGGCGGTTCAGGAGCCAGGCGATGGAGGAATTGGGGATCATCAGGGATGTTGGCTACGAGGACTATTTTCTCATCACCTGGGATTTTTTGCAGGAATGCAGGAGGCGGGGCATCCACTGGATCACGCGCGGGAGTGCGGCGGACAGCCTGGTCTGCTACTGCCTCGGCATCAGCGGGGTGTGCCCGATCCGGTTTGACCTGTATTTCCGGCGGTTCCTGAACAAGGAACGGATGGCGATGCACAAGCTGCCGGATATCGACATCGATTTTGCGCACGACGAGAAGGATGATGTGGTGCGGCTCATTTTTGAGAAATACGGCGGGGACCATTGTGCGGTGGTGGGGGGCTTTTCGACCTTCCAGGCCCGCAGCGCGTTTGCCGAGGTGGCAAAGGTGCTGGGGGTTGCGGAGCGGGATGTGCGCCGGTTCACCGAACATTTTCCCTGGAGTTTTGGCGGGGGCATGGGGGGCGGGATGGATGACCACGGGGCCGGATTGATCGAGCTGTTGAAGGCTGCGCCCGAGACGCGCACCCTGCCACTGGAGGAGGAGCCCTACAAAACGGCGATTGAAATGGCCGGGTTTCTCGAGGGTGTTCCGCGCCATCCCAAGATGCATCCCTGCGGTGTGGTGCTCTCCCGGCAGCCGATGCATGAGTTGACGCCGACCTTCACCGCCAACAAGGGATGGCCGACGACCCATTTTGACATGGATGCGGTCGAGCAGGTGGGGCTTGTGAAAATGGACATTCTGGCCCAGGGAGGGCTGGCGGTGATGCGGGATGTGAAGGGGATGCTGGAGGCACGGGGCATCGGGATCGATCTGGAGCGGTGTGTGGCCTGGGAAAAGGGCGGGGGCGGGCCTCCCCCGGTGGATGGATCGGCGGGGGATCCGTGGTGCGATCCGGCTGTGTGGGAGTTGATTGCGGGGGGCAATGCGAGGGCTGTGCACCATATTGAAAGCCCGGCCATGATCAGCCTCTGCCGCATGTGCAACGTGAGGGAGATCGACGGGCTTGTGGCCATTGTCAGTGTGATCCGGCCGGGGGCGGCGAATGAGGGGAAGAAAGGGGCCTTCACGAGGCGGTATCAGGGCATGGAGCCGGTGGTCTATCCGGATCCCTCGCTGGAGGCATGCCTGCGGAGCACCTATGGGCTGGTGGTTTATGAGGAACACATTTTGCAGATCTGCGAGGCGTTTGCCGGGATGACAGCGGGCCGGGCGGATGTCCTGCGCCGGGCCCTGACAAAGCGGCGGCAGACCGTGGTGGCGGAGATGCGCGGGGAGTTTTTTGAAGGGGCCCTGGCGCGGGGCCATTCTGCGGAACGGGCGGGGGAGGTCTGGGATCTTGTGTGCGGCTTTTCCGGTTACGCCTTCTGCAAGGCCCACAGCACGGCCTACGGGGTGGAGGCATATCAGGCGGCCTGGTTGAAGCTCCGGCATCCCACGGAGTTCATGGCGGCTGTGCTCACCAACGGCAAGGGGTTTTACGATCCGCTCGTCTATGTGCTGGAAGCGCGCCGGCTGGGCATCAGCCTCATGCCCCCATCGGTCAATGAGCCGGGGCCCGCCTTTGTGCCACACCCTCCCGCAGCGGAGTGCGCCGGTGGGCGGGATGGGGGAAGGGGCAGAATCCGGGTGCCGGTCACACGCATCAAGGGGCTCACAACCCGGACGGGTGATGCGATTCTGGCGGCGCGGGTGCGCGGGCCGTTTGCATCGATCGTGGACTTCTTTCACAGGGTAGCCCCGACCCGGGAGGAGCTGGAGTCATTGATCCGTGCGGGTGCCTTTGATGAGTTCGGGGAGAGCCGCACGCGGCAGTTCTGGCAGGCGCAGCATCTGGCGAGGACCTTCGGGGATGGGGTGGAGCCGGGGCAGGGGTGGCTCATCCCGCCGCCCGGGCTGGAGCAGGTGGTGGCGGTGCCGCTGCAGGAACCGGGGCGGCGGGAACGGTTGGAATGGGAGACGGAGTTGTTCGGCTTTGCCGTGAGCGGCCATCCGCTGGAGTTATTTGACACGGTGGCATGGGAGACCTATTGCCCCGTGGGGAGGCTCGGGGAGTTTGTGGGGGAGGTGGTGACGACGTGCGGACTGGTGATTGAGCAGCGCACACACCACCAGATCACGGGGGAGCCGATGAAATTCCTGACCCTGGCCGACTGGACGGGAATCGTGGAGACGGAACTGTTCGCGCGCGCCTACAAAAGCCACGTGCTGGCAACGGTGCGGTATCCGGTGCTGGAGGTGGAGGCGCGGGTGGAGCCGACAGAGAATGGCCGGGGATTTTCCCTGCGGGTGATGCGGGCCGGGCGGCCCAGAAGCCGGGGGGAGGGTGCGGGATTGGTTTTCAACGAGCCGCCGGTTCGAGAGTCACCTTGATCGAGGCAACGTGGCAGAGATTGGTGCCCAGATAGAGGCGAAAATCGGCGCCGCTATTCTGGCGGTTGCCCAGATAGGGGGTGGGAGCCTCGAACGTGAGGGATGTCCAGTCCCCATGCCGACTGCAGGAGGTGGGGGACACCGGGCGATAGGTATTGGAGACCTGTGCCGGGCCGGTTGAGTCGAATTGGAGTTGCACGGCATCCAGCGGCTTGTCGGAGTGCAACTGGACATCCATCCGCATTTTTCCCACGGCACCCCGGAAAGCGAGGCGATCATCGATATCGATGTAAAGGTAGCGATTCCGTCCCGGGTTTTCGTTGATGGCGCAGGCTTTTCCCTTGAACGAACCTGTGACGAGCACCCCATCAGCGGGGGATTTTTGCACGAGACCATTCATGGAATCCCGGGGACCAAAAGTGAGCGTGGCGCGGGAACCGTTGATGCGGGTGCGGCCTTTGTCCAATGCCCGCTGGATGGATCTGTTTTGGGATGCATTCGGGGCTGTGAGGAGAAGCACCCAATCCCTCCCGTCGGGGGCTTTGATGGTGGTGCGGGTGGAGGGTTGAAGGGGGGTGCCCGGATGGGACTGCCCGGTTGCGGGGTTGATCCAGAGGATGCTGAGGGCGGATGGAAAGTCTTGCAGATCGAGGGTCACGCTGTCGTTCCGGGGCAGGTATGCGATGCCGAGCTGCCTGTCGGTTGTGAGTGCGAAGGCCATGAGCGCGGCCCGGTCAGCGGTCTGGTTCAGAATGCGTCCGGGGGCGGGGTTGAGATCCCACCAGGGGATGGCACGGAGGAATCGGCCCAGTGTGGCGATCTGCCCGCTGGATGGGACATTCATGCGGGCGATGGCATCCGGTTTCCACGCATAAACCTGGTTGATTCCGGCTGTGTAGCCGGAGGCACCGGAAAGGAAGCTCAACCATGCGGTGCGGCGAACATCATAGGCCCCGCCGAGGTCCCCCTCATAGATGGCCTCGCCGTTGATGACCGGCTTTCTGCCAGCGAGGGAGAGAATCTCAGCGGGCATGGACACCGCGCGGGAGGATTGTCTGGCGGCATCCCCGCCGTTGTGGCCGCTCTGGAACATGTCGAAGGAGAGCCAGTCTGCCGCGTGGAACCGGGGTTCCACCCCGGTGCCCATGTGCATGGTGAGGAGGTTTTGCGGGGCAGCCCAGCGGACGGCCCGGGCTGCGGCAAGTGTCTCAGCCTCATGAATGCCGCTGTCAAAGCTCGGGGAGAAAATGACCTCGTAGGAACAGTAGCGGGCGGCGATGTAGCGGCTGAGGATGGCGGTCTGTTCGGGTGGGGGATAGCGGTGGGGGGTCTCCATGAGTCCGCACATCATCACCACCAGTCCCTGATCGTTGGCCTCTGCCAGCATCTGATCCATCCGCCGGAAGAACCGGGGGTTGGGCTTTGTGATGTCCGGGAGGGTGGAGAGGAACGGTTTTGGATCCTCGGAGGCGGTTTTGATCGCCCAATCGGGAGCGATGGAAACCTGGAGAACCGAGTAGCCGAGGCTGGAGCGGTTGGCCACGTAATGCCGCCACTCGGCGGTGGTGGCATGGACCGGGGCGGCCCAGCAGGTGTCACCAATCCAGAGGAAGGGGGTGGAGTCGGCGTGGACCAGGAGACGGCCATCCCCGGAAACACGGAGGTATCCATGGCGCACGATGGGATTTGATCCGGTGGACCTGGAGACCCTCACGATGCCGGATTGGGCGTGAAGGCTGGTGTTGGAGGTGTCGGAGCAGAGGGTCTGCCAGTGCCAATCGCCCGGAGTGGGGAAGGTGGACCGGATGACAAAGCTCCGGTCGCCATCCCAGAAGCCGAGGTTGGTGTGCACCTGATTTCCGGGGCCGACAAAGCGTGCGGCCAATACGACATCCGTGCAGGGGTTCTTGTAATCCCGCTGGCTGGTCAGGACATGTTCCCATCGATGCCAAGTGCTGCCGGCATCCACGGCTGGGTCGGCAGGGGAGCTTTGCGCCAGGGTGCAGAGGATGGCGGCAATCCACAGGCTGAGGGGTGTCTGCAAGGGGTGGCGCATGGAACTGCATGCGGGTGTGTGGGCGTGTGCTTTGATGAGGGCGATGCTGTAGCACCGGCCCCCTTCGGTCAATCCTCATCCCTGACTGTTTTCACGGCCCACGTGGGATAGGGGGTTTGAGGGCCTTTCATGGCGGCCCAGAGGATCCTGTTGAGGGTGTCCTCGGGACATTGGTCGGGCAGCGTGAGAGGGAGCCGGGCGGAGATCCGGGCATTGCGCCTGAGTTGAGGGTTGAGGATGGCCTTTGGATCCGGGTTCATCTCATCGAGGGGCACATTGCTGGCCACAGCGGTGAAGGGGCGGAGGTCCGGGGTGTTTGTGAAGCAGTCGGACATGGGGGTGGCGGTGGCATCGAGCTGGTTCATGGGCGGAAGTCCGAGCATGAGTTCGATGGTTCGAACGAGGCTGGTCTGGTTATATTGTGTGCTGACCACCGCGCCGCGCCGGGTGTAGGGGCTTGCAACGTACGCGGTGGTGCGGTAGCCGCTGACGTGGTCCCAGCCCGCCTGCGGGTCGTCCTCGATGGCGAGGACGCAGGTGTCCTTCCAGAACCTGCTGCGGCTGAGTGCCTCCACGACCCTGCCCATGGCAAGATCGTTGTCGGCGACCATGGCGGCCGGTGTCGGGCTGCCTGCGGATGTGCCGCTGGTATGGTCGGAGGGCAGCAGCAGGATGATGAGGTTCGGGAAGTTGCCGGTGCGTTCGGACTCCCTGAGATCGTTGATGAACTGATCAGCCCGGAACTGGTCGGAGACGTTCATGCTGAAGCCGGCGGTGTTCGTGGCGACGTGCGGGCGGAGAGGGGGGACGGTTCCATGGGAACTGATCTTGATAAGGCCGGACTGGTTGGTGTAGTCGCGGTAAACATCCAGCCAGCGGGGTCTGTTCTTTTTGGAGGCATCGGCCCAGACGACATCCGTGAGGGTGTATTCGCCGTAGTCGCGCAGGGTGCGTCCGTGGGCGAGGGCGTTGTCCCAGATGAACCCGGTCGGGGCATAGGCGAGGGCATCGTCGCCATAGTAGGGGTAACTCCTGGGGAACCCGGCGAAAGAGCGCTCGATGTAGTCGCTGGCGATGGCACTGTCCGCCCATTGATGGCCATCCGCGCTGTTAATTCCGGAGCAGTAGGTGTTGTCCAGCAGGACGAACTCACGGGTCAGCTTGTGCTGGTTCGGGGTGATGCGGTCCGGGAAGACGCAAAGGGAGGGATCGCCATTGCCCTCCCTGACATCGCCCAGCACCTGGTCGTAGGTCCGGTTTTCCTTGATGATATAAACCACATGTTTGATCAGGCTGGGTTCACCGGCCCGCTCGGGGACGACACGGGGGGGCTGGTTGGCCCTCGGAGGGAGCATGGCCTGCCGGAGCAGTCCGTGGCGCATGTTGTGCAGGGCAATCTGTGTGAGTCGTCCCAGTTCACGCTTTGAGGGCTCCGGGATGAGCGAGAGTGTTCCGTAGCTCTGGGGCGAGGCATACTTCACCGGCTCGCCCGGCGCGATTTTTGCGGTGGAGCCGATGCCTTTGATGTTTGCCACGCACAGGGTGTGGCGGGCGGGGTCGTAGGCGATGGCACCCGGGAACCAGCCGGTGGGGATCAGGCCGAGCAGGGAGGATTTGCCCGGCTTGAAGTCGATCACGGCAACCGCGTTCTGGGTGCCGTTGCAGACAAAGAGTTTTTTGCCGGTGGGGTCGAACGTCAGGGCGGTAGGCTGGGCGCCGAACAGGTCACCCGGGCTTTGGCGTGTCCAGAGGGTCTCGATGATTTTGTCGGTGCGGGTGTCGATGACGCTCAGGGTGTCACTGCCGGTGTTGGCAACGACGACGTAAAGGCCGTCCGGCGAGGTTGTCAATGCCGAGGCATGAAGACCGGTGACGATTTCCGACTGGACGGATTTGGATGCGGAGTCGGGCGAGATCACACTCACCGATCCCTCGCTGGCGATGTGGCGCACGGGGTCCACGCGGACAGTTGTGAGCTGCCCGGCCGGGCCTGTGAGGCTGTCGGCAGCGGGCCTGCGCCCGCCCCAGTTGCTCACATAGACCTTTTTGCCGCTGATGGTGACACCGAACGGGGCGACCCCCACATCCCAGGTGCGGAGCAGTTTGCCTGTGGCGGTGTCCAGTTCCGCCAATTGGTCGGTCAGGTTCATCGCCGCATAGAGGCGGGTTCCATCGGCCGAGACGGCGAGACCCGCCGGGATTTCGGAACCGCGCCGGGGTCCCGAGACGCGTGGAAGTGGAATCGTGAAAAGACCGGAGACCTTGCCATCCTTGGCGACGCTGAAGACCTTGATGTCCCCGTTGACGTTCGAGAGGTAAATCCGGGTGCCATCCGGCGAGAAGACGATTCCGGTGAAGCTGAGCTGGCCGGTCTTGTCGGGCGTAAGGATTTCGGTGGAGACAGGGGCCGGGTTCTGATCCTTATCCGAGGGGAGCGCCACCCGCTGGAGGATGCCGCCCGTGGCCACATCCACGACAACAAGGTCGTGGGTCTTGCCTGCCGTGACGAAGAACCTGCCCCCGGGGCTGAGTGCCAGGGCCTGGGGCCGCATGCCGGGCAGGTCAATCTGGAGACCTGCCGGGGTGAGGAGTTGGTTTGCCGGTGTATACCACCGGTTCGTGCCAACGGCACCCACGTTTTCCCGCGTGCTCCAGGAATCCGCGGCCAGGGTGGTGAGGGAGAGGCCGGTTGCGAGCAGGGTCGTTGCGTGTCCGGTGCATCGGGTCAAAAGCGTTAGCCAGTTCACACCCTGAGGATGCCAAGGCAACGCAGGGAGGCAATCCCTGTTTTGCATGGACTCCAACTTGTCACAATCGTTGGCTTCCCGGGAGGGTCGAGGTCGAAGGTATTTTGTGACAGCCTCCCTTCTTCCCCATCTGCGGCACTCTGCGAAATCTGCGGATACCATCCGGCCTTGGAATTCTTTTGGCATGACACACTTTTTTGCGTGACAAACCGGCTGGTCAGGTGTCTGTTTAAGTCATGGTGACGCTTTCACAGGTAGCCGGGTGGAGCATGAAATCGTGAAGGGAACAATGAAATCGCTCACAGTTCCGAAGATATTGCCGCTTGCATATCCGCCCCCAATCCCTGCTCTGCACACCCGAACCGGGACCTCAGTTAACCGCATTGTCCGGATGGTGGCCAACACGGTCGTGGGTCCACAACAGCGGATGGACTTCGCGTATGACCACCAGGGCCGGCGCATCACCAATCGCGTATGGAACAACACCGCTGGGACAGGCACATCGGGCCTTGATCAAAAGGTCCCTTACGACGGATGGAACCTTTTCGCCGTGCTGGGGGCGGATAACTCTTTGTTGCCTTCTTTCGTCTGGGGGACGGATCTCTCCGGCACATTCCAAGGGGCAGGCGGCGTTGGCGGGCTGCTGTGGATCCATGCCCTCTCAACGCTCAACAACCAGCCTTCAACCCACTTCGTCGCCCACGACGGCAATGGCAACATGTCGTTGTTGATCAACGCGACAGACGGCACCGATTCGGCCTGCTACGAATACGCCCCCTTCGGGGAAGTCAACCGCGAAACCGGAGCGATGGTGAACGCCTGTAGCATTCGGTTTTCCATCAAGTATCAGGATGATGAGATCGATCTGGTGTATTACGGGTATCTGTATTGCAACCCGAGCACGGGAAGATGGCTGAGCCGTGTCCCGTTTACTGAGCGAGGGGGAATGAATCTCTTCTCCTTTCCGCAAAACGACCCCATTACGGCAATCGACTTTTTTGGGCTTGCCTATCAAATATCCAATCTGCCTCCAACAGGCTGGTGGATGCTCGTGCTCAGGGACGTCCCCTACAAGGGCGAGACCTACACGGGGTTTGCACCGAGATACCTCCCCACCTACGGCAGGTACGAGCATCCGGTCTGCCCGTGCAAGAAAGAGAATATATTTCTCGCGCAGGTCGTTAAGGATCCCATGGTCCGAATCCCGCAGTTCGACGTGCTAAAGACGCCGAACACGCCAAATGATCCAATACCCCCTTACGACGGATCCACTGAACCCCTCACGATCATTCACGCCCCCCATTTCTCGAAAATAAAGCCAGTCATCGATACCACCTGGCATTTCGAGGACCGTGCTGTTTGTAGAACACGACCAGATGAGCATTTGGTGGATGACAAGGTGCTTGGCTGCATCAGGTTCGACTTCACTCGGAACACGAACGGCACCGTATCAATAACTGTATTCATAAACGGCGCTGGACATGAAAGCCAATCCCTCTATATCGCTGAAGCGCAGTCGCCGACAAAACTCTGGGACGAAGGTTTGAACAATTGGATAAAACAGGGCACCAAATAAAGAAGCTCAGGGTTGCCATCCTGTTCCTCGTTATCGTGGGAATGTTCGGCGTAGTCATACTACGATGCCCACCCATGCCTACACGCTCATTGGCCTTTGGGATCAGAATGACCGCCCCCACTAATGAGGCGCTGAACACCATTTCTATCGTTCTCTCGAATGTCTCCAAATATCCTGTGCTTTTCCCGGCTGGGTTTCGCCAACCGTGGTTTAGGGTCGCGTACGTCAGTAATGGCGTCTGGGCGGAAAACGCAATGCGGACCCCAGGTGGAGGTAAACAACTCCTGAAACCTCACGAGTCGTTACAGAGTGTGATCGAAGTGCCAAAGAATGCAGAGGCCGCGAAGGTCGGGCTCCGAATCACTAGTCTGACATGGCGCGGGGAGCTCGGTTTATGGCTGTTCACGCACTGCAACCAGGGGATTTTGGGCCAAATCCAAAGTTGGCTGTCACGCACCGAGCAGCAGAGGCGATCTACAAACGAGTGGTCGGAAGTCCTGATGATCCCGGTTCCGAATGGAAGCTGATGAAGGCCGTAAGACAATTTGTTGACGAGATTCTTCATTCCCGAAAGTTCGCCATGTCTTCCTCGCCATACGAATACGGCCCCTTTGGGGAAGTCCTCCGCGCCACCGGCCCCATGGCTAGGGTCAACCCCTTCCGGTTCTCCACCAAATGCCAGGATGATGAGACCGACCTGCTTTACTATGGGTATTGGTATGAAAAGGACGGTCGTTGGCTCAGCCGAGACCCCATCGGGGAGCGGGGAGGTTCGAACCTCTATGGCATGGTTGGGAATAATGCCGTTAACTCTATAGATGCATTTGGACTCTGGATCAGTTGGCCAAAAGGGGGTCAGCACGGTACGTTGACTAGAAACTCCCTGAACACCGCTCTGGAAGGTTTGACTCCTCCGGTCAACGAAAAATGCAGGAAGGAGATCAGAGAGGCGTTTGTTGCCGCCAACATAAGTCAAGATCGTGGCTCGGCAGGAGACGGCTTGCCACGTCATTTTAATCGTAGCGGATTCGTCACTGAAACCGCTCAAGAGCTGCAACAGTGGAGGGCTGCAGCTCGGGATGCTTACGGGCGATATCTTCAAGATGAGGAAGTGAGTTTTAACTACATCCCGGAGTGTTGGGAGCGATTGAAGGCGTTGGGTCGGCTCAGCCATAGTTGGCAGGATTATTACGGCCACGGAGTTCATACGTCACAAGGCTTTGTGGACCCAATCACTGGCTCCCCAAGTGGTTTTACAGATTTCTGGCCCTCCAGCTATCCTGAAGAGCACAAGGACAATTGGACTGAACCTGTTTCCGGTAGTTTGCGGCGTTTTGGGCAAGCGGAAGCTTACGTTGCAGTGCGTTTCCGGAGAATGATCAACGACGGGTTGGCGTCATGCCGGTGTATATGCGAGGAAAAGGAGGAGCTATGACGGTCCGCACGAGCCGGATGGTGTTGTTTTCCTGCTCTGGAGCATTAGGTGGAATCGCTCTATGGGGAGCAGCGTGGCTATTGGCCGTTAACGCTGGGGTCCACGGGAGCGAACTTCCTTTTACGGTCTTTTTCCCTTGGTCCGAGTTCCTGTATCGCAGCGCGTTATTCGGTGACAAAACATGGGCATTGAACGTCGTCAACTTTCTACAGTTGCCACTGTATGCTCTTGTCCTCGGAGTATTTTGGGAAGCAAGACGGCGGACTCTCGTCCTCCTGACGCTACTTGGTTTTCACGCTCTCGCAGTGGGAGCCTGCTTCTTGCCGCAAAGTTTCTACGAATCATTCTGGTGAACACCTGCATCCTGTTGTGACTGGGGGGCGCAGGAGTCACCACCAACTCCTGTTTGTTTCGGGCCCTGGGCCTCTGGCCAGGGGCGAAGGGGTAAGATCCGGCACTGGTCAGGGCGACCGTGGAGGCCATGATCCTGGCGCAGGTGTCGAAGATCAACACAGACTCCGGCCAGTCCCTCCTTCCTCCTTTGCGAAATCTGCGGATGATATTCGGCCTTGGAATTCTTTTGGAATGTTACACTTTTTTGCGTGACAAGCCGGCGGGTCGGGTGTCTGTTTAGGCGATAGTGACGCTTTCACAGGTCGCTGGGTGGAACATGAAATCGTGAAGGGAACAATGAAACCGCTCACTGGAGAGCAAGCAGGGGCCGTAACAAAGCAGATGGTCGAGAAATGGAACAAGAAATGGCCTTGTAAGGCATGTTTCCGGTGAGGGGCTATGTCCTCAGTTCCATACCGCTCGAAGCCGTTAAGATCGACGCTATCTCTTGGAAGCGTCGCTACAGTGCTCGCGTTTCTCGGATACAGCCTTGCCCTTTTTTTGCTCGCTGTGATCTGCGCTGGTGCTGGAGATGGCACTTATGTTCCGTTCCGAGTGTTTTCATCTCCATTAGCACTGGTTTCATTTAAGGCCAGCCTGTTCGGGTGTCTTCTCCTATGGGTTGGCGTTGGACTGCTTATCATTCGGGTTCCGAACCGGACGGCGACAATATCCTTCCTGGCTTTGATGGTTGTGCACTACACAGGGATTGTAGTGATTGCAGTCCGCACGACGCCTATATAGGTGCGCATAAATAAAGCGACATACGGGCATCAAGAGAAAGGACGAAGGATGCCCGGGAGTTTTTCCGGATGGCGCTGCATGTCTGCGAAGGAATGAAACAGGCTGGAGCACAAGTCAGCGGGTGTTTCAAAGAACCGGTTATGAATGGAGTTGGAGCGTGTAAACTTCCAGAGCGGTTCCTGAGCGTTCAATTCTGGCGAGTATTTGGGAAGTGACAAAACTTCAAGTTTGCTGCGCTCTTGTTTGAAAAATCCCCAGACTTCGGGATGCCTATGATAGGAAGCGTTGTCCTGTATCAGATAAATCCGGTGTCCACGGCGGTAATAGCCCGGCAGGACGACATCCTCGACAAACGAGCGGCAGGTCTGATGATTGAAGTAATCGGTTTGGTGGCGATAAACGTATTTTGCTGAGCGAAGTTCCACCGCACCGAGGACCTTCCGGGTGTTGCCTTCGCCCCGTGTGGGGATTTGGGGACGTTTGTTGCAGGGGGCCCAGGTTTGACGCAGGGTGGGGGTTTGACGAAAAGATGCCTCATCGACAAAGACGATCACCGCTCCTTCGGCTATGGCGTTTTTGTTGGCAGTACCGCTCTCAAAAATCAGGTTTTGCAGTCCCGATTTGGCTGGCACTTTCCGAAAAGTGGGTGTTTGATTCAGGAAATGTTCTGGCCCCTGGACACACTGTGGCTGGCCGTGGGTGGCGCGATCGCCGTAGCCGTGCTGGCCGCGTTGCGCCCGGCACAATCAGGCTCGCGCGTCCTGTTTTTCACGATGCTGTGCATCGCCAGCTCCCTGTTCTGCTACAGCATGGGTTTGATTGCTCCAGACCATCCCACAAAGCTGGCTTGGAACAAGGCCGAATACGCGACCGAACCTTTGGTCCCAGGCCTGATCATGGTGCTCGCGCTCTACCATGTCAGGAATCAACGATGGTTGCGTCCCCTGCCTCTTCTGGCGCTCTTCTGCGTCCCCCTGTTCGCCATCGGTGCAAACTGGACCAACGATTGGCATCACCTTTATTACAAGTCCACCAGCCTTGGCTCCACAGGTGTCGGCACATACTTGAGAAGGGTCCGTGGACCCATTTTCTGGCTCCTGCATGTGTATGTGCTATCAATCCTTGGTCTCGCTGCCGGATTGCTGTTGAAACACTGGAGGCACGCACCCCGGAGGCAACGTCGTGGGTCCATGGCTTTCTTCATCTCAGCAGGGCTGCTGTTCGTTCTGGACTCAATGCACCTTTTCCATTTCACAATGGAGCAAACCCTCATCATGCCCTACCTTGGCGCAACCGCCCTGCTGGGCCTGCTCGGATGGGCCATGCTGCGCTGGCGCCTGCTTGATCTGGCCCCTCTATCCCGCAGTGTGCTGCTTGAGCACATGACAGAAGCACTGCTGGTGCTCGACAAGTCGGGCAGCGTTTTAGACTTCAACCAGAAGGCCATCGACTGGCTGGGTTGCTCTGACTCCACCTATGGAAAAGTCATCCATGAGATCCCTGGCCTCTCCCAACTGCGCATCGACATCCCAAAGCCCCCGGCCCTCTCCCTGCGGGTTGGCAGCCGGCTTTTGCGATTCATCGTTGCCCCCTTCCTGGACCGCCGGGGCAAAGTCGCAGGTTGGGTTCTTTTGGGCCGCGATGAAACGCGAGAGCACGAGGCATCCCTCGCATTGAGGGCGGCCTACACCGATTGTGCCCGCGCACTGCAGCAGGCGCTCACCCAGGCCGTTCGTGTCCAGGAGGAGGAGCAGCGGAGGGTCGGGCAGGACCTCCACGATTCGATTTGCCAGGACCTGGCCGGATTGACCCGGTCCATCGACCTCCTGGCGTCGCTTCCGCATCCACCCCCTGCCGATTTTCAGCCCAAGCTCCAGGAACTCGCGAGGGAATCCAGCCGCATCCTGAAGGCCACCCGCACCCTGGCCCATGATCTCGCCCTCACCGACCTGGGGTTCCTCAGCTTTGAGGACAGCCTGAGCGCTTTTGCCGAGCACGCGGAGGTTTGGCTGGGAATCAGTGTGGATCTGAACCTCGACGATGATGTCTCCATTCGCGACAAGGAGGTGTCCTGCCTCCTGCTGAGAATAATCCGCGAGGCTGTGGTAAATGCCTCCCGACATGGTCATGCGAAGAAGGTCTGGGTTGCCATCCTGAAGCAGAACAGCAATCTGCTCATCACCATTTCCAATGACGGACTTCCGCTCCCACCCAAGGACAAAGTGCGGGAAGGCTTGGGCCTCCGCCAGATGCAGATGCGGGCTCGGCTGCTCGGCGGAACCCTCACCCTGCAGAATCAGCCACCCAACTCAGTCCTTTTGGAACTTGTCATCCCCGAATCGCTCCTCCTGTTGCCGGCAGAGGATCGGGTGAGGGAGGCAAACATCTCATCCATTCCCAGAACCAC
This sequence comes from uncultured Verrucomicrobia subdivision 3 bacterium, assembly GCA_903913865.1. Lineage (GTDB taxonomy): Bacteria > Verrucomicrobiota > Verrucomicrobiia > Limisphaerales > UBA8199 > UBA693. The sequence goes on along the minus strand of CAIWMU010000011.1, from coordinate 13,994 downwards.
AGCTCCATATGCAAGAGACACCGCAACCTAAATCCCGGATTCTCGTCGTTGAAGACCACCCGGCCACACGGGCTGGAATCTGCAGTTGCATCAACGAACAACCGGACATGGAGGTCTGCGCCCAGACTGACTCATGGCGGGAGGCATCTCGATTCATCCGATCGAAACTTCCCCACCTGGTGCTGTTGGATCTTCAACTGAAGGATGGACATGGATGGTCCCTGCTCTATGAGTTTTGCTCCCAGCAGCCACAGGCGAAGGTCCTCGTCTATTCCGTGTTCGACGAGCACCTTCACGCCGTCAGACTACTCCGCTCCGGAGCGTCCGGCTACCTGACAAAGGAGGCTCCGCTGGACGAGGTCGTCAAGGCCGTACGAAAAATTCTCGCAGGCCAACTCGTGGTCAGCGAAGCGATGAACAATGAACTCATCCGGCTCGCAGTCGGCCGCGAATCTGAGTCCTCCGATGCAAAACAGGCCCGGGAAGCTGCCGAATTGAGCGACCGCGAGCTTCAAGTGTTTGAAATGATCAGCCGCGGCCTCCTCAACAAGGAAATAGCCTCCAATCTCGGCATCGGGGCCAAGACTGTAGGAGGATACAAGGCCCGCCTTATGCGGAAGCTCGGAGTCTCAAACGTCCCGGATTTGATGCGAGCAGCCCAGGAACAATTGAAAACGGGGCGCTGGAAATCTGAGTTAGAACACTGATGCTCGGATCAGGTCAAAAGCTCCTTTCAATCACTCCTTAAGCCTCTCCAAACCGGGCTCCCGACCGCACATCCCAATCCGCACCTGCCTTGCGTGCCTCTAAATTCAACCCTCTTTGCCAACTGATACCATTTCTTCTTCACAATCGGTAGAATGCGTCAAACTGTAGCGTTTGCTTGATCGTGCATCCAGTGGTGAACAAGGGAGAGGACTCGTGCCGGCATCTCCCAGAAGGGCCGCAGGGCTTCGTTCAGTGTCTCCTCCAACTCTCCAAGGCCTTTAAAGCGCTTGTTGCTCGTCACATCCTTTGCCTGATCCCACAATTCCTCCACCGGATTGAGTTCCGGGCTGTAGGGAGGCAGGGGAAGCAGGTGTATCCGTTCCGGCAGGGTCGCGTCGCCCGCTTTGTGATGGAATCCCGCCTGATCCCAGACGATCACGTGCCCGGCCTCCAGGTCACTATTGACGATCTGCTCAAGACCCCCCCCGGGTCAGGTCCAGACCAACGGTCGGCATGAACTGGAATTGTGATATGCCCTCCACCACTTCGACGGCTCGGTAGACATAGTCCCACGCATAGCGATGCTCACGGGGCACCACAACCCTGTGCCCCCTCAATGTCCAACATCGGCGGCTTTGTGTGTGCAACCCGAAGCGGCTCTCGTCAACAACCCAGATCCTCACAGGCTTGTCCTTTGGCAACTTGAGGTCCTCAAGCTTCTTTCCAAATTCAGCGCGAAAGGCCGCCACCGCCTCCGGGTCCTGCTTGACGTGGCAGGGGCGCGCCACCCACTTTTCCCAACCACGGATAAATCGACTTGGCATCCCGTTCGATTCCGTGGGCTGTCTTGAGCCACTGGGCGACCTGGCCTGCTGTGCGCCATTTCCCCGCCTTCAACCCCTCTTTCAGTTGCTCCTGAACTTCAGGGTTCGATATGGGGCTGCTCCTGCCGGGCGGGCTCTTGCGGGCCACAAGCCCGGTGATTCCCCCTTCCATGAAGTCATCGAGCCAGATTTGGATCGTTGAGCGGACGCGTCCACTCAATGTTGCCATTTCATCAAGGGTATACTGCCCGGTTGTGGCCCATAACACCACCTGCAGCCTCTCCTTTTCCCGCACATCGGTGGCCTTGCTGATCCCTTGCTTGAGGTCCGCCAATTGCTCCTCACTCATCACTATCTTTGTTCGGGGTCTTCCCATGACGAAGTCTAAGTCGTGCGTTAGTGACGAGCAACAGCTTTCTACTCTTTTTCTAACAGAAATGGTATAAATGGCTGACACTCTTCATTTTTGCGAGATCCGTGGGCGAAGTTCGCGGTTGTGCTCCATTTCGGCGTCCCAAGTTGTCGCTTTACAGGGATAAGCGCTTTTGGGACGCTTGCTTCCAATAAGTGGGTTCAACTGCCAACTCTCACTTATTCCGGCAAGGTTGATCAATTGGCAGCAGCCGAAAAAACGAGCGCCCAAGAGCATCCAGCAGAGAGACATATGGCCCATTGCGGCCGACGAGTCATCCAAGCCATCCAGATCCCAGAATAATTCATGTCGAACCCAACCGCATCCCCCGCAGCACCTGTTCGCAATCAGAGCCTCGATGTTCTCCGGGGGGTGGCGATTGTCATGGTTTTGTTCAACCATCTGGAGCCGTTCACGGCGCCCATGCTGCCGACCCTGACGGGGGGGGCCGGGTTCGTGTATTGGCGGCTGAAGAACATTGGATGGACGGGGGTGGACATGTTTTTTGTGCTGAGCGGGTTTCTCATCTCCGGGCTGTTGTTCAAGGAGTTGGAGCAGACGAACCGGTTGCATCTGGTGCGGTTCTGGATCCGGCGGGCCTTCAAGATTCTGCCTTCGTACTGGCTGTTGCTGGGGGTGCTGGCGGTCAGCGGTGCCAGCCACTGGCTGGTGACCGGTTCCGGGGCCGGGATGGCTCGTTCCCTTGCGGAGCATTTGCTGTTCATCCAGAATTATCTGCCTGATAATCCCAACGGCCCGACCTGGAGTCTGGCTGTGGAGGAGCATTTTTACCTGCTGATGCCGTTGCTGTTGTGGTGGCTCTGGCCGGGGCGGAAGCCCTCCGAGGGGGGATCGTCCCGGGGGTTGCTGGCGGCCTTTCTGGTCATTCTGGCGGGGATTCCGCTCCTGCGGTTGGCATCTGCTGCCACGGGGATGCACCCTGAGAATTTTCGCCTGACCCATTTCCGGTTGGATGGGCTGACCTACGGTGTTCTGGCCCAGTTCCTTTGCCGGTATCATCTGCCCGCCCTGGAGCCTCTGCGGCGACATCCCTGGAGGGCCTTTGCCGTGGTCATGGCATTGATCTCGTCCGGGTTCTTCCTGGCCCGTGAAAATCCGGTGATGTTTGTCGGGGGCTTCACCCTGCTGGCGCTCGGATACAGCCTGCTGCTGCTGACGCTCTATTTGAACGGGTTTGGCCGGTGGGAAAAGACCCTGCTGGTCCGGGTGGTGTCGCACGTGGGGCGGTGGTCCTACAATATTTTTCTTTGGAACTTCTTTCTGTGGGCTTTGCCGCTGCCGTTTTATCGGGAAACCCAGACATGGGTGGCGGCCCATGTATCCTGGGCGCCCGGCCTGGTGGCGGCGCTCTTCCTGGTTTTCTGCCTGTTTTCAATCGCGGTGGGAGCGGTGCTGACGGAATTCTTTGAGACCCCCCTCCTGAACCTGCGGGACCGGATCCGTTGGGGGACCGGGGTGGCGAAGAGGCGGTGACCTGCGTCTTTGGCGGGAGGTTTCAACGCTGGCCTGGAAATCCTGTGCCGCCGCTCTAGATCCTGGAGATGCCAGCCTCGTGAGTTCGGAAGAAGGGTGAGCCTTTCAGAACCGGATGGTGATTTTCGGGAAAATCTTCTAAGGAATGAAGCCGGGCCGTGTCGTAACCAGTGGACACAATGGTCCCTGAACACAAAACGTATCACTGGAACGGCGGGATGGGGGCGAAAGCTCCCTGAAGAGTCAAATGCAACCTGAGCCTGCCAGCGCAATGATGGAACGGGCGGAAACAATTGAAGAATTGTTTGCGGCGCTCGAGTCGCCCCTGTTGGGCTATGCGCTCAGGCTGGCTGGCGAGCGAGGGGTGGCAGAGGATCTTGTGCAGGAAGCGTTTATGCGTTTGCACAAACAATTTGCGGAGGTTCGGGATCCCCGGCGGTGGATGTATCGCACGGTTCACAATCTGGCGATGAATCAGCGGCGCGATTCCAGCAAGATTGTGCCGATGGACCCCAGGGGGACGAAGGAAGGGGACAGGGGGGAGAATCTTCCAGATCCGCAACTTCATCCGGATGAGGAACTTGCACGTGTTGAAAGAATCGGGATGGTGCAATCCTCGGTTGCTGCTTTGGGGGGAAAGAGCCGGGAATTGCTGCGGCTGAAATTCACGGAGGACCTTTCCTACAAGGAAATCGGCGAGAGGCTGGGTCTGACAGCCGGGAATGTGGGTTTTCAGCTTCACCACCTGCTCAAGGGGCTGGGTGATGAACTGGCACGAAAGGGGATACTGCGATGAACCCGGATCTACCAAAAACTCCCAAACTGGATCTTGAGGAGCGTTTGACAGCCCTGCTGCTGGGGGAACTGACGGAAGTGGAGGCCACAGCCCTGCGGGATTGGGTGGCCACAAACCCTGAGGCCGGGCGGGCCATGGAGCGGCTGCAACAGGTGGTGACACTCCTGCGGGAGGCGCAATCCGCGAAAGCCGGGGAAACGCCCGCTGAAACGCTGCGGTTGAGTGATTCCCGGCGGGGTGCCCTTTTGCAGCAGTTCAAGACCGTTCAGCCGGCCGTGTTCCGGCAGCCGGTTCCACAGCGAAGAAGTCAACTCCTGCCCATATCCATTGCGGCCGCGTTCTTCATTGTGTTGCTGGGGGCCATCACCTTACCGGCGTTTAGCAAGGCAAAGTCGCGGGCACAAAGCTTGTCCGCTTCTCACAACCGGCGTGTTTCGGGATGGCTGGCTACGAATTCAGCCGATCAGGAAGTTTTCAGGAGGCGGTATGGGCTGGCGGCCCCGAGCGACGCAAATGCACCCGCCTCTCCGCCGTCCGCGATGCCCACCCCTGCCAACGAGGTGCCAAAGCTGGCCAAGGACTCGGCCATGCTGGGTTTTGCTTTCAAGACCCACGGTTCGGAAGGGGATCAGGGAGCGGACACAGGAGAGGCGCAGGGGTTGCCTTCGGCTGGCGGGGTGGTGACAGTCAGTGGGGCAAGCGGCGAGCTGTCACCCGTTGCACCAGTAACAATGCCGCCAGGCCCCTCCGGATCAGCCGGGGTGACGTTGCAGGTTAATGGTTATGTGAATGTTGACAGAGGAGGGGTGCAGGCTGGGGACCGTTCGAAATCGGCTTCCGAGGTGGGAGATGAAGTTTCAGGGTTGGTTGCGAAGTCGGATCCTGTGGGGGCTGCCACAGCAACGCGCGCCATTACCGAAAGCGAAGGCACAAAGCTGGCTTATGGGCGGATGGAGCTGGATGGGCTCACTGCCGGGAAACCGTTGGAGGGCAGGGCAGGTGGGCGCACCGATGGGCTCCTGACATCCGGGCTGAGAAACGGAGTGTCCGCGGCCGCAAACAAGCAACTGTCCGCCGGAGGGATGGGGGGCGGTGGGGCCGGTGGCGGTGGTGGGATCACTGGCCAGATGAATAACAACTCCATGGCTGTCAATGGGGGGAACAGAGGCCAATTGTTCGACACACCCGCCCCATCAAAGCCCGTGTCGATGGGCAGGCCGGTTTCGGAGCGGTTCGAGCAGGAGAAAAAAAAGGCGGAGGCGGTCAAGGAGCAGCCGGTCGTCGGAGTGGCGGCGCTTCCTGCCTATGCAGGGCAGGCGGCGGTCAATCGTGAATTGTCGCAGAGCCTGGACAAGGTGCGATCGGAAGTGCGCCTGACGGAAGATAGGAAGGTCCCCGCCCAGGCCGGAGAACCTGCTGCGGCGATGGCGAAGCGGGTGCCGCTCGCGGTGTTGCCGGAGACGGTGACTGCTGAGCAGCCGATGTCCACCTTCTCGCTGAATGTGAGTGATGTGTCGTTCAAGCTCGCCGAGGCGGGTCTTGAGAGCGGTGTGCTGCCGGATCCGGCGGGGATCCGGAGCGAGGAGTTCATCAATGCGTTTGATTATCATGATGCGGATCCGGCGGTCGGGGTGCCGATCTCTTTTGCGTGGGAGCGGGCGCGGTATCCGTTTGCACAGAACCGGGACGTGCTGAGGTTTTCGATCCGTACGGCGGCCCAGGGGCGCGCGGCTGGGATACCGCTGAACGTGGTGCTGCTGCTGGACAATTCAGGTTCGATGGAGCGGGCTGACCGGGTGCGGATCATCCGGGAGGGGTTGCGGGTTCTTGCCGCGCAACTGAAGCCGCAGGACAAGCTCAGCGTGGTCACCTTTGCCCGAACCGCCCGGCTCTGGGTGGATGGCGTGCCGGGAGATCAGGCAGGGGCTGCCCTCGGGAAAGTCGCCAGCCTGAGACCTGAGGGTGGGACGAATCTGGAGGAGGCACTGCGGGCGGGTTACGAGACGGCGCGCCGCCATTTTCAAACCGGCGGCATCAACCGGGTGGTGATCCTGACCGATGGCGCGGCGAACCTGGGCGAGGTGAGCCCGGCGACCTTGAGGAAACTCGTCGAGGAACAGCGGCGGCAGGGGATCGCGCTGGATTGCTTTGGGATTGGCTGGGAGGGCTATAACGATGACCTGTTGGAGAGCCTTTCGCGGAACGGGGATGGGCGATACGGATTCATCAACACGCCGGAGGCGGCGGCGGGAGATTTTGCGGGGCAGTTGGCGGGGGCACTGCGGGTTGCAGCCTCCGATGTGAAGGTGCAGGTCGAGTTCAATCCCGCACGGGTGCGCCTCTTCCGGCAGGTGGGCTACGTGAGGCACCAGCTGACGAAGGAACAGTTCCGGGACAATACCGTGGATGCGGCGGAGCTGGGGGCTGCAGAATCCGGCACCGCCCTGTATGTGATAGAACCCCTGCCGCAGGGCAGCGGGCCGCTGGCCAAGGTGCGAGTGCGCTACAAGGTCCCCGGCACCACCGATTACCGGGAGCAGGAGTGGGTGGTCGGGTGGATTGGCAATGCACCGCCACTGTCGCTGGCACCCCCATCCCTGAGGCTCGCGGCGAGTGCGGGCGCGTTCTCCGAGTGGCTGGCCATGAGCCCGTTTGCGGGCGATGTGACCCCCGACCGGCTCCTGCCGCTGCTGCAGGGCGTGCCTGAGACCTACGGGACCGATCCCAAACCGGGCCGGCTCGAATCGATGATCCGGCAGGCGAAGTCAATTTCCGGCAAATAGTCCCATTTCCCATGAAAACCCACAAAATCCGGCTGGGCCTTGCGGCTCTGCTCATCGCGGTGACGGCGTATTGTGCATCAGATACCCAGACAACTCTGGATGATTTTCTTCTCACGGGCGATCTTGCGCCCGGGCAGGCGCGGTTCGAGTTGAGCGCCACGGTGGTGGTGAGCGAGCCGAAGGGGGCGGATGTGGACATCCTGCGCGGCAGGGTGGCGCTCACCGGGCCCACCAGCGGTCCCCGGTGGGAAACACGGGCGGGGACGAATGGGATTGTGGCGCACTTCGAGCGGCCGGGGCGGTATGCGATCCGGCTGCCATTCCAGGTGCCGGTTGGGGGTCGGGATGGGTGGCAGATGGTGGAGTTCTCGGTGGCGCCTGCCGCCATCCAGCCGGTGCGGCTGGCCGGGCTTTCCAGCGGGACGCAGCTTGAGTTTGCCGGTGCGGCGCGTCCGGTGCTGAAGGGAGGCGTGTTTGAGAGCTTTCTTCCGGGGGATGGTGCGGTGAGGCTTTCCTGGAAGGATGCGGCAGCGGAGGGGGAGGGGAAGCTATTTTATGCGGCAGAGATGCTTTCGCAGATCAGCGTCAGCCCGGGTCTGATGAAGCAGACGGCGCTGTTTGATTTCAAGGTGATGCAGGGGGAGTTGATGCGGCTTGTGATTGAACTGGCGGGCAGCGGGGAGGTCACCCGCGTTTCAGGCGAGGGAGTGTTGGCATGGGGCATTGAGCCGGGGGAGACTCCGGCCACGAGGCTGCTGGCGATCCAGTTCAACCGGCCGCAGAAGGATCAGTGCCAGCTCCAGATCCAGGCTCAGACGGCCCTCGGGGCATTTCCGCAATCGGTGCAGGCGCTGCGGCTTATCCCCCGGGAGGCCACACGGTTTGGCGGTTATTACCGGATTGTGAATGAGGGGGCGGTGCGGCTGGAGGTGGCGCGGGCGACCGGTCTTTCCCAGGTGTCGCCGGAGCAATTCCCGGAGAATGACACCACGCGGGCCGCGTTGCGGAGCAGTGGCACCCAGCGGTTTGTCTATAAATTCTCCGGTGCGGACCAGGTCCTTGGAATCCAGGCGGACCAGGTGCAGCCGGAGTTGTCCGTCTCTGAACTCCTATCCTACCATCTTGCGGAGAATGAGACTTCGATTGATGCGGAGATTGAACTGGAGGTGCGGGAGGCACCGTTGCGGGAACTGCTGCTGGTGCTCCCCCGGGGCTACCTGCCCGCGCGGGTGAACGCACCCGGCCTTGCCGATTATTTCCTGCACGATGTGGATGGGCGGCAGGAGAGTGAATTACGTCTCGTGTATTCTCAGCCGGTGAGCGGGCGGCAGATTGTTGAACTGCGGCTGGAACGAAACCAGCCCTTGGGCACCACCAACTGGGTGCTGCCGCGTATTGCGGTGCCTGCGGCCAAGTCGTTGAGGGGTCACCTGGGGATCGGTGCCGAGGCTGGGTTCCGGCTGGGGGTGGATCGACTGCAGGGGCTCACCGAGATTGGTGCCGCCTTCTTTCCGAAGAAATTTGCCGGTTTGCAATCGGCCTTCCGGCTCGGGGATGTGGCGTGGGAGGCGACGCTGAGTGTGGAGCGGCTGCCGCAATCGGTGCAGGCGGATGTGCTCCACCTGTTTTCCATCAGCGAGGGCATTGCGTATGGCAGCACGCTGATCAACTACACCGTGTCCGGCGCGCCGGTCTCGGCCTTCAATATCGGGCTGGCGGAGGAGTATGCGAACCCCGAGTTCACGGGCAAGGACATCCGGGGCTGGCAGAAGGAGGATGGGCATTACCGGGTGCGCCTGCACGGGCCGGTCTCGGGCTCCTGCGCCCTGCTGGTGACCTATGAGCGGCCGTTCAAGGCAGCGGGTGAGACACTCGCATTCACAGGGGCGCGGCCGCTGGATGCGCAATCGGAGCAGGGCCACACCCTGATCACCAGCGCCGCCCAGTTCCAGGTGAAACCGGCCGAGGTTTCGCCCGGGTTGCTGACCCTTGAGAAGGGGGAGGTGCCCTCCGAATACCGGCTGTTCTTTGACGCCCCACTGCTGGCGGCCTACCGCTATGTGGCACAGCCGGTGAGCCTGAAGCTGGCCCTGAGCCCTCTTGAGCAGGGGGACTCGCTGAGCCAGGTGATCGACCGGGCCGTGGTTGAAACAGGGGTGTCGAAGGAGGGGCAGGTGCTGACGACGGTGAAATACTATGTGAAGAGCCGGGGCAACCCGCATTTGAAGTGTGTGCTGCCGCGCGATACCCAGTTGTGGGCGGCCACCGTCAACGCAGCCGCCGTGGTGCCGGTTCTGGATGGGGATGCCAACCTGATCCCGCTCCCGCAGAACAGCGATCCCAATGCCGTCCTGACGGTGGAACTGAAGCTGGCTTCCCGCTCGAAGGAGGCCTCGCGGTTGAGCCTCGCCCTGCCGGGAGTGAATGCCCCGGTGATGCTTGCGCAGTGGACTTTGACGCCGGACGCCGGGCGGCGGCTGGTGTTCAAGGGGGGGACGGTGGCTCCGCTGGGATCCGGTGGTCCGAACGGTTTTGGCCAGCTGGCCCAGGCCTTTTCCCGGGGGGTGTGGACCGCTGCGGGTGCCGGGGTTGCCGGGTTGGTGCTGCTGCTGACTGTGGCGTGCTGCCGGTGGGCCGCTGGGTGCCGGGTGGAGCGCTACTCAGCAGAATTCATCCTCGTGCTGCTACTTGTCGCCATCTCAGCCGGGTTGTGTGGTTCGGCCCTCCTACAAATAGTGGACCGCATGCCGGGCTCGATGATGCCGGTAGCGACAACCGCTCATGGCCCTTCGGCGGGAGGATTGACCGTCATGGCCCCGGTGCAGGCTGCGAACAGCACGCTCCAGCTGGAGGTTGAAAATATGGAGTGGGCCGCCTCGGCCGGGGAATGGACTGCGTGGCTGTGGCCTGTGATTTTGGGGCTGGCCCTTCTCGGGCTGGCCTGCGTCCGGGGGCTGGGTGATGGGGGGCTGGGATCCCTCGCCCGGGTGCCCGGCTGGGTGGTTCTCACCTGGGCGGCGTTGCGGATTCCTGGCGGTGGCATGGCGGGACTTGGTGTCCTGACGGCCTTCATCCTTCTGGAAGTGCTGATTCCTGTAATGAAGAAACTGTGGGAACTGCCGCAGGCCCGGGCGGTTGTCGCGCCTTCCGACCCACCTGCGGCCGGGGCCGGGATTGCGCTGCTGATGTGCGGACTGCTTCTGGGTGCGGGCAATGCCCGGGCTGCCGGCACCAACAAGCCGGTCCGGCTTCCGCCTGTGCCCGTGCAGGTGACGGCGCAACTGATCGAGCAGGAGGTGCGGGTGGAGGATCCGTTTGCCTTCGGAAGCGCAAAGATCCGGTGGCAGGCGGAACCGGGCGATGTGCTCCCCCTTCTTGCGGAGCCGGCCATCCTGACACGGCTTGCATTCCCATCAAACGGGACGCATCTCGTCACAATGGTGCTCGGCGGAAAGAGGCACCACCAGATTGTGGCCAATCGCAAAGGTGTGTTTGATCTGGAGCTCAGTTATCAGGTGCGGACCACCAAGCGGGATCAGGAAACCGGGTTTTTATCCCCGCTGCCCTCCAGTCTGGTGAACCGGGCGCGGATCACGATTGCTGGCCAGGATGTCGATGTGGTCTCCGAGGCGGCCGCATCCATCCAGCGGGAGGTGGCCGGAACGAACACGGTGAGCCGTCTGGTGATGGTTCCGGGGGGGAAGTCCTGGGTTGGGTGGAAGCCCCGTTCCCGGGATCTGAAGATCGAGAAGAGGACGTTTTATGCCGAGCTGGCGCAGCTGTATACCCCTGCGGCCGGTGTCATAGAAGCGGTGCATATCGTGTCCATCCGGCCTGCCCAGGGGGAGATCGCGGGTCTGCAGATGGATGTGCCGCCCGGCTGGACCATCACGGAGCTGACGGAGAATGCCGCCCCGGCGTCCCAGATGGGCAACAACGCGCAGACGCAAACGGTGGCCCCGGTGCGGGTCGCGCTGTGGCGGTTCGATCCGGACACGCGGAAGCTGCGCATGCGGCTGGACACACCGCAGAGCAAGCCGTTCTCGTTCCTTGTGCGGTCGCAGCTCCCGACCGGATCGCTGCCGTTCACGAACACGGTTGCCTTGTTGAGTGTTGCGGATGCGGCAGGCCAGATCGGGGTGGTGGGCATCGCCACCGGTTCCGAGGTGCAGCTGGATGGGGCATCCGCCGGAGGGCAGGGGGGCTGTTCCCCGATCAATCTGGAGGATTTCCCGGCTGCACCATTGGCGGCGTTGCAGGGGCAGATTCCAGGGTTGGGCTTGCGCAGGGCGTTCCGCTACGGGGAGGCCGGGGCCACGATCCAGGTGCGGGCCTCCGCAGTGGAGCCGGATGTGCGTGTTGAGACCCAGGACACCCTTTCCCTTGCCGAGGACCGGGTCGTGCTCGCGGCCACGGCCACGGTGGACATCACCCGGGCGGGGATTTTCAAGCTCAGCTTCATGCTGCCACCCGGCATGGATGTGGAATCGGTCAGCGGCGAGGCATTGAGCCATTGGACGGAGGCGCGCACAGATGGCGGACGGGCCATCACGCTTCATTTGAAAGGGCGCACGGAGGGAACCAAAACCTTCAGCGTGAGCCTAGCCGGCCCGGGGGTGAAGGCGGCCCGCGGGTGGGTGGCGCCCCAGGTGACGTTTCGTGAGGCGGCGAAGATGCGCGGGACACTGATGGTTGTGCCGGAGCAGGGGTTGCGCCTCCAGACTGCAGCGAGCGAGGGCCTTGCCCAGCTCGACCCGCAAAAGTCGGGCGTGAAGCAGAAGGGGGTGCTTGCCTTCCGTGTGCTCCAGATGCAGCGGCGGCTGGTGGTGGATCTTGAGCAGGTCGATCCCTGGGTGCAGGTCAACAGCCTGCAGCAGGTGCAAGTCAACGAGGGGCACATCCTCGTCTCTGCAAACCTCCATTACCAGATTGAGAACACCGGTGTGAAGACGTTGTATGTGCGCCTGCCTGACAGCGCCGAGAGCGTCCGCTTCCAGAACGAGCTTGTGACAGACTTCCTGCCCGCGGAGGCCGTGGCGACGAACGGAACGCGGGGCTGGGAAATCAAGCTCCAGCGGAGGGTGCTGGGGCCGTTGATGGTTCAGGCCTTCTACCAGCTGCCGCTCAAGGAAAATGCAACCGAAGCCACACTGCGGGGAATCCAGACGGTGGATGTCGGCCTCCAGCGCGGCTTTGTCACAGTCCAATCCCTCGGCAGGTTGCAGGTGCGGGTGGAGACCCTGCCCGCCACGCTTCAGGCGGCCGAGTGGCAGAGCATCCCGCGGTCCCTCCAACTGGGTCTGAAGGCATCGCCCGCGACCTTCGCGTTCCGACTGGTGGATCCCGGCTTTGAACTGGCGCTGCGGCTGGATCGCCATGAACCGGCCAGGTTGCTAGAGGCACGAGTGAAGGAGATCACCCTCGCTTCGGCGATTTCCGATGATGGCTCGATGCTGACCCAGGCGCGGCTCGAGATGACGTCCGGTGACAAGCGGCTGCTGCACGTGGGCCTCCCCCCGGGGGCGCACTTCTGGTTCGCCTTTGTGAACGGGGCGGGGGTCTGGCCGTGGCGCGAGCAGGAGCGCTACCTGATCCCGCTCGAAAAACCGGCCGGGGCCGATGCGAAGATCGTGGTGGAACTGTTTTACAGCCTGAAGGCGGGTGCCAGGAAATCGGGCGATCTGGACCTGGACCTTGTGGCACCCAAGTTTGATCTGCCGTTGGAAAACATCACCTGGCGCGTCTCCATGGATGGCAAGTGGCGGGTGCGGCGCTGGACGGGCGCGCTGCAATTGGAACAGGAGGAGGCGGCACCGGTGCCCCTGGGCGATCTGCAGGGCTACCTGCAGGCCGAAACGGAGCAGCAGCAGGCCCGAACCCGGCAGGCGGAGGCTTTGCTCGCGGCCGGCAACAACGCCCTCGAAGGGGGCGATCCGCAGCAGGCCCGCCGGTCGTTCCAGGCCGCCTACGGGCTCTCATCCCATGATGCGGCGTTCAATGAGGATGCCCGGGTGCAACTCCACAACGTGAAGCTCCAACAGGCGCTGGTGGGGTTGAATGTGCGCCAGTCCGGCACCGCGCCAGAAGCCGGTCCGGTGGCCGCGAAACTGCGGGAACTGAGAAGCCGCCAGGAGGCGAACTACACCCAGCAGGATGCCCGGGAGATCATCGAGCGCAACTCTGCGGATGACAACGCCGCGCTGATGCGCCTGGCCGAGCGTCTGGTGCAGCAGCAGGATGCCGCCCTTGCCAATCCGGCCGCGCTGCGGGCCAACATCCCGGTCCAGAGCCGGCTGCTGGTCTTCAAGCGCGCAGTGCTGGTGGATCCCAACGCGGACCTCCGTTTGAACATCAACGCAACCCCGGCACAGGCCACGCAGCAACGCACCCTGATCATCCTCGGGGGAATCGTTCTGGGAATGGTCCTGCTGCTGCTGATCCAGGGCAGTGGGAGGACTGGCCAGCCGAAGGGAGAAGATGCCAAACCTTTCTGATGCCGGTTGAGTGGACATTGACCGTCCTCCCGCGGAGTTGTAAACGAGACAAATGGTGAGTGGTGACCTGCCCCGTTTTCCCACCGCGCCAACGGCGCACACTGAGAAAGCCCAGGCCACCGGCCTGGGTATTGCCATGAAAATGGAACCCGAGGGCTGAAGGCCCGACATATGGGGCGCGTTCCGGATTGTCGGGAGGATGATACCGGGCCTTCAGCCCTTGAATCGTTTCAATGCCCCGTTTCCTGGGGCGGTACCCCAGGCTGGTATCATGCCGCACCGTTGGTGCTCGGCCCGGGGATGTCCAACCGCCCGGTTCGTCCAAATGCCGCATCTCCGGTTTGTTCGAGGGCCAACGGCCCAGCCCCATCCCAGCCTATGGCATCGCCATAGGAATTAGGCATTGGCATGACCGGAGGGCTGAAAGCCCGGTTTCATGTCTGGGATACGTGACCGGAACCGATGGATCGGGCCTTCAGCCCT
>CAIWMU010000010.1 GCA_903913865.1 uncultured Verrucomicrobia subdivision 3 bacterium | reverse complement strand
TCTATGACAAACTCAAGGTGAACTGGAAGGACCTTCCAAAGACAAAATTGGAAGTCCAAACCACAACGACTTTGTAGTGCCTAAATATTTCGAGGCCTGATCATCAACAACTTAACGAGGGTCGTGCGAAAGTCGGGCTAGATTCAGGGGGTGTCAGAGCTGTCCATCTTTCCGGCGGTGCTTCCCGTTTTTGGCGTGATTGCCATTGGCTGGGCCATGCGGTGGCTGAACTGGCTTTCGGCGGAGGCGGATCAGAGCCTGTTGAGGATCAACATCAACCTGCTGTTTCCCTGCCTTGTCCTGCACGAGACCCTCGGGAACCCGGCTCTGGACCGGTGGGACAACCTCCTGATGGCACCATTGGTGGGTTTGTTGACGGTGGTGGCGGGGATCTGGATTTCGAGATGGTGCGCGGCCCCGCTGGGGATCCGGGATGATTGTGAGGCGCGGACCTTCGCCGTGACCACCGGCATTTACAATTACGGCTACATCCCGCTCCCCCTCTCGATGCTGCTGTTCCCCGGCACTGGGACCGCCGGGGTGCTGTTTGTTCACAACGTGGGGGTGGAGATCGCCATGTGGACCCTGGGGGTGGACATGCTTTCCGGAGGGAGAGGGAAACGGGATTGGAAGCGGTTCCTCAACGTGCCGCTGTTCGCGGTTCTGGCCGCGCTTTTGTTGAATCTGGTGGGGGCGGGGAACCATCTACCGGTGCCCATGGTGACCGGTTTGAAGTGGCTGGGGCAGTGTGCGATCCCCATGTCGCTGATCCTGATCGGGGCTGTCGTGTTTGACCACCAGAAGGAGTTTTATTCACGATCCGCCTGGCGGGTGATCGGGGGGGCGGTTCTGTTGCGGATGCTCCTGTTCCCGATTCTGTTTCTGGTTCTGGAGCGGTTCCTGCCTGCATCACAGGACCTGAAACGGGTGATGGTGCTGGAACTGGCGATGCCTGCGGCCGTGTTTCCCATCGTGATGGCCCGGCACTACGGAGCCAATCCGGCCACGGCTATTCAGGTCGTGCTGGGAACCTCCTTGGTCGGGTTCTTCACCATTCCCCTGTGGATCCGGTTTGGCCTGCACTGGGCCGGACTTTAGAATCCGGCGACCAGCGCAAAACGACCTCCGGCGAAGTTCACCCTTTGATCACCGAGGCTCCGGCAGCGGGCCGGGACTCAAAAAGGGTCGGCTTGATGCCGGTTTTCTTTTCGTAGGCTGTGGCGATCTGTTCGGATATGGCCTGGACCCTGGATGAATCGACGAGCGCCACTGTGCAACCGCCAAATCCGCCGCCGGTCATGCGGCATCCGTAAACGCCACCTTTCAGCCCGATGTTCAGGGCGATGTCCACGACGGCATCCAACTCGGGGCAGCTGACTTCGTAGTCATCCTTGAGGGAGGCATGGCTGGCATACATCAGCTGTCCGACGGTCGGCCAGTTGGAGGCGCGGACCCCCTCGGCAGCGTGGACGGTGCGTTCAATTTCGCTGACGATATGGCGGGCCCGGCGGTAAACGACATCGCTCATTTTGGGCATTGCGCCGTTGACCGTCTCCGCAGTGGCATGCCGGAGGGAGGGGATGCCGAGGATGCGTGCAGCCTCCTCGCACTGGGCGCGGCGCTGGGCGTATTCGCCTCCGGTGAGCTCGTGTTTGACGTTCGTGTTCGTGACCAGCAGGGCGACCGATGAATCACTCATCGGCACGAGCTGCGTTTCGCGGGAGCGGCAATCCAGCAGCAGGATGTGATCCTTGCGGCCCATCACCGAAATGAACTGGTCCATGATCCCGCACGGCATTCCGGCGTAGTCATGTTCGGCCTTCTGGCAGAGCAGGGCCTTCTCAACCGGATCCAGCTTCCTGCCAGTGATCAATTCCAGCAGGGTGGCGGTGGCGACCTCAAGCGCGGCGCTGCTGGAGAGCCCCCCGCCGATGGGAACGGTGGAATGGAGCATGGCATCAAACCCGGGGAGGGAGAGGCCCAGGGCCTGAAATCCGGCCAGAACACCCATGGGATAATTGTGCCAGGAACCTTTGGGGGCAGGCTTGAGCGGCTGGGAAAGATCAATGGTGGCGGTGTGGGTGCCCTGGACGTCGCGAATCCTCACCTGAGTGCCGGTGGCGGGGGCGGCGGCCATGAGGGTGTAGCGCTCAATGGCCATGGGGAATACAAAACCCTCGTTGTAGTCGGTGTGTTCACCGATCACATTGACCCGGCCGGGAGCTGCGGCAATCCACGCGGGGGGGCGGCCGTAAACCTTTTGGAATTCCTGGCTGAGATGGCTGCTGAGTTCGTTGAGGGTCATGCGATTATTGTGTCGAGAAGTTGTAAATCGTCGTTTGATGATAGGTCTGGCTGGGCCGCAGGATTGTGGAGGGGAACTGGGGCTTGTTCACGGAATCGGGGTAGTGCTGGGTCTCAAGGCAAAGCCCGCTGTGCTGGGTGTAAACGATGCCGCGCTTGCCCTTCAACGTGCCATCCATGTAGTTGGCGGTGTAGAGCTGGACACCCGGTTCAGTGGTCAGCGTATCCATCACCCGCCCGCTGGTGGGTTCGTAAACCTGAGCGGCAAGGGAGAGCGCCCCGTCATTCTCGAGCACGAAATTGTTGTCATAACCCACAGGCGTGTTCCCGAGCTCGGAAAAGCGGGCACCGATGGGGGTGGCCGTGGTGAAATCCATCGGAGTGCCGAGCACGGAGCGGAGTTCCCCGGTGGGGATGCAGTGCTGATCCACGGGGGTGAAACGGCGGGCGGGGATCATCAATTCATGGGCCAACACCGTTCCGCGAGTGGCGAGGTTGAAGTAGGAATGGTTTGTGAGATTGAGAGGGGTCGGTTTGTCACAAACCGCATCGTAGGCCAGTCGCAGTTCATTGGCATCCGACAGTGAAACGCGGACCCGGACCTGAAGTGTTCCTGGGTAGCCCTCATCGCCATCCGGGCTGGTGTGGGTGAACAGCACCTCCGCTCCGGATTGAGGCATGGATCCCCAGACCACCTTGTCAAAGCCCTTGATGCCGCCGTGCAGATGGTTTGGCCCGTTATTCACGGCCACCTTGTATTCCTTGCCGTCGAGTGTAAAACGCCCGCCTGCGATCCGGTTGGCAAAGCGGCCAACCGTGCACCCGAAGTAGGGATGGCCGGCGAGGTATTGCGGGAGGTTGTCGAAGCCGAGGGCGACATCCCCGAGTTTGCCGTTCCGGTCGGGAACGTGCAGTTCAGTGATGATTGTTCCGTAATTGAGCACGCGGCAGATCAGCCCGTTGGCGTTCTGCAGGGTGAACTCGGTGACCGGGGAGCCATCCGGCAGGTTCCCGAAGGGGCGTGATTCGACAGATGGATTCATTTTGGTTCGACTGCGTTGTGTCCGATTTCCCGATCCCGGAAGTTCCGCCGGGTCGGGCTCAAGTTCACTGCCACGCTCAAAGCCGGGGAGGGATCTCCCGGGCGGGGCGCGGTTTGTTCCGCAGCGCGGAACGCTGCTCAGGACTTCCTGGACTTGGGTTCCGGTTTGCCGGCGGCGGCTTTGGCGGCGCGTGAGGCCAGAAGCAGCATCCACACCCCAAACCCAAGCAGAATCATTCCCCAATAGAGGTTGACGTTGATTCCCAGCGAGCGTTTATACATTTCAACGTCGCCCCCGGTTGCCAAACCGTAAACGACCATGATGACACCAATCAACGAGAACATGATCCCGATTGGCCAGCGAATATCCAGACCCATAAAACGAGTTCCTTTCGATTAACGGAAGATGATGTTGAGAATCACACAGCACACGAGGAGCGCAATGCCCAGCGTGGCGGGACGGAGATACCATGCGGTTTCCTCGTCCTGAATTTTTGGAGTGAGCGAATAAACCAGCCCGCGCAGTTCCTCGTCCGTCTTGGTGCGCTTTGTAGCGAGGGAAATGACGGTGGTGAGGGTGAGGCAGATGATGAATGCAAAGCTGGCCAGCCAGAAGTTCTGGGCCATTTCGCTGGGGAACTTCTGGACGAGGCCCAGATAGCCACCCTTCATGCCGTTGGCAACGTGGCCGGAGGCATCGAGGTTGCTGGTGGTTGTCGTGAGGGCGTGGAAGATGGCCGAGCCGCCGATGCCGCCGAAAAGGCCGAGGAAGGCGCCGGTGCCGGTGGTTCTTGCCCAGAACATGCCGAGCAGGAACGTGGCGAACAGCGGGGCATTCACGAACCCGAACACCAGCTGAATGATGTCCATGGCGTTGTTATACATCGCCGCAAAGTAGGCGCAGGCGATGCTCAGGAGGATGCCGACGACCGTGATGGCCCGGCCCATCCAGAAATAGTGCTGGTCGCTCTTGTTGGGGGCGATGTAGGCCTGATAGAGGTCGTAGGTCCAGACGGTGTTGAAGGCGGTCACATTCCCGGCCATGCCAGACATGAACGAGGCAAGAAGGGCGGTCAGCGCCAGCCCGAGCAGACCGGTGGGGCAATACTTCTTCACGAGGGAGAGGATCACACCATCATAATCATATTCAGCGATGGCATTGTAGAGGCCCTGCTTGATCTCGGTATCGGTCATCTTGGGGGCGGCTTTCAGCAGTGTGGCGACCTTGGCGGAGTCCATCTTCTTGCCGATGGCCTTGGCCACGGCTTCGACCCCGGCGGTGGCATCAAGGCTGGCGGAAGCCTTCACCACCGTGGCGGCATTGTCATAAACCTGCTCACTCACGATCGGCGGGGGGATGCGGTAGCCCTTGTCGGGCATGCTGGTCAGGGCCACGGCGATCATGCCGGGAACGATCACGAGGATGGGGAAGATCATCTTCGGAACGGCGGCGATCAGGGGGGTGCGGCGGGCTGCGGTCATGTTTTTGGCCGCCATGGCGCGCTGGACCACCAGAAAGTTGGTGCACCAGTAGCCGAAGGAGAGCACGAAGCCCAACCCGAACACCATTGCGAACAGATCCACGCCCATGGGGTTGGTGGAGGTGCCACCCATGAGGGGGCCCCACGCGCTGGTCCATGCATCAGCCGGGTAGGGCTTGTCGCCGAGATTCAGAGCCATCGGGTTCTGCGCCACAGTCTGGAGCGAGGCATTCATCTTGCCCCAGCCACCGACATCCTTCAGGCCGAGGTAAACGACCGGGGCGAAGCCGAGGACGATCATGAAGAACTGGAGCACCTCGGTGTAGATCGCGGAGGTGAGGCCGCCCTTGAGCACATAGACGAGCACCACTGCGGAGCAGACCCAGAGGGCGACGTGGTAGTTCCAGCCCAGCAACTGGTTCAGCAGCTTGGCCAGGGCGTTCATCGAGATGCCTGAGGCAAAGACGGTCATCACTGCGAAGGCGATGGAATTCAGGGCACGCACGCGCTCATCAAACCGCATCTTCAGGTATTCGGGCACCGAGCGGGCCTTGGATCCGTAGTAAAACGGCATCATGAATACTGCGAGGAAGATCATGGCCGGGATCGCCCCGACCCAGTAGAAATGGCTGGTGGCGATGCCATACTTTGCGCCGCTGGCCGCCATTCCGACCAGTTCCAGCGCACCGAGGTTCGCTGAAATGAACGCCAGACCTGTGACCCATGCCGGAATGGACCGGCCGGAGGTCAGAAAGTCTGAGGAACTCTTCATGTAGCGCTGTAGTGCGAAGCCAATGGCCACCACGGCAATCACATAGATCGCCAGAACAGCGTAATCGACGAAACCGAGTTGAACGTTGTACATAAGTTGAGATTTGCGAACGGCATCAGGGTAGAAAACAACGTTTACCCTTGTCAAGGAGCGGCGTAGATCGCAAACCGGCCCGGCTTTTGGGCCCCTTGCGCCCAGCAAAAGGCACATTCCATGCCTTTTCCTGCCAATGAAAAACCGCCCGCCACTGTTCCGGCTAAATTTTCAGCCGGGCTGGTGGGGGCGGTTTTGGGTTCAGCCCGGGGGGGCTATTGTTATTGTGTTTCCACCTGGTGAGTTCCCTCCTTTATGGGGGTCTTCAGCTGGTCAACCAGGCCTTTTGCCTTTTCCCAGACTGCGGCGGGGACTTTTGCCTGATCTTCCTCAGTCTCAATAGGGCCATCGAAGAGGAGTTTGCCATCCTTGTCGTGGACTGTGAGTTGTTTTTTGGGGTTTGCGATGAGGACGTAGGTGCCTGATTCGTCGGTGCGCACGAGGTTTTGGGATTCGCCGGAATTTCGGGTAACGAAAATCCGCGTTTTCTTGTCGATATCCAGGCCGCCTTTGCCATGGGAGTTGATGACAATCCGCTTGGAGTTGGTGACGGATCCTGAACCGGGACCATCCCCCCCGGAGGCGACCAGGGCGTCGATCACGATTTTTCTGGAGTTGGTGACGGAGTCGAGCGCCACGCCCGCCTCCTTTTGGGCCTGCTCAACGCTTTTCCGGATTTCGGCGGCGATGTCAGCCGAATCGATCCCGGCTTTGGCGAGGGATTCGTGCAGGCGCTCCAGACCATTATTGAGATGGATGACTTGAACCTGGCGATCCATAAGCCCACCGATGCCCGCCCCTCCGTCCATGGCAAGGCTCGCCGGGGCCTTCTCCAGAACGGCTGAGACCGTCAATTTCTCGGCGCGCCGATAGCCCGTGATGCGGATCTGATCTCCAGCCTTCCGGCTCTGGATCAATTTCCGGAGCTGGGCGGGGTGGACAAGCAACTGGTCATCGATTTTTGAAAGGACATCGTTCTTTTTGATCCCGGCTTTGGCTGCGGGGCTGTTTGTGGAGACATACGTGACAACGAGACCTTCGCCTGTGCGGAGTTGCAGTTGGGCGGCCAGCGATTCAGGCGCCTCCTCCACACCCACACCCAGCCAGGCGGAGTCATTCCGGGCATCGATATCCACTCCCTCCCGCTTCTCCAGACGGGTGATCACGACCTTTTTGGCTTCCGGGCCGTCTGAGGTGGCATCTGCCACCGCGATCGCCACTGATGCTCCACCGCCGCCCCCGTCTGCTGCCAAGTTGGCAGGTGGCAGGGCGCTGGCACTGAGCGTTGCAAGTGCCGCCGAGGCGGTCAGCCATAGCAGGCACCCCGGCCAGTTCCCTGTGACAGGCCTGGACCCGGATGCGATTCCTTGAATTTTGTGAAGGTTGGTATTCATCGTCGTTTCTTCCTTTCCTTTGTTGATGGTGAATTGTGATCGGTTCTAAATTTTCTGTGCTGCGCGTCCGTTTTAATAGGTTTCGAACCGGACCGGGATGACCTCAATCCGGGGGGATTCCCTTTGAATCGCCACCCCCCGGCTCAAGTCCCGCACGTTGACCGTATCCCGCCATTCCCGGTATTGGAACCGGACAGGCTCGCCATCAGGGAGTTCCGCGATGGCGTCGAATGAGGAGACGAGGTGCTGATCCACGCTGATATCGTCCGCCCGCAGGCGATCCGCCATGCCGTGGGCGGGGATGCCCTGTTTTGACACCCTTTGTTCAGACATCCATACAAACAGGCCGCAAATGAGGACCGCCATTGTGGGCGCGAGCCAGCCAAACCATTGGGCGAAAGGCCAGGCGGGACTGTTCCCGCTCTCGTGACAGGCCGTGCTCCGGGTGCCGGGTGCCGGGGCGGGTGCGGCAGCGAGGAGTTGCCGCGTGAGGGCCCCGGGCGGGCGGGAGGGGCGCAGGAGGCGCAGCTCCTTTTCAAAGGCATCGAGCTCAGAATCGTTCATGAAAGTGCCCCCTTTGTGTTCTCCTTGAGAGCCTCAATGCCGTAGCGGTAACGGGAGGCTGCGGTGTTGGCTGGAATGTCCAGGGTGGTTGCGATCTCAGCGAAGGTTAACCCACCCCAGATCTTGAGTGTGACCACCTCGCGGTAATATTCAGGCAGGGCGCGCATGGATTCCTCTATCAAACGGGCCCACTCGCGGGATTCGGGACTGGGGTCGAACCAGACAACCGGGGCATCGGCAGCCACGCCCGCCTCCCGGGTCTCCCGCCGGGTCCGGCTTCGTGCGAGGTCGATTGCGCGCCGGCGGATGGTGGCGTAAACGAGGGCAGGGGAGGGCAGATCACCGCGATCCTGCCGCTGCCAAATCTCCACAACCGACTCCTGGAGAACATCCTGCGCATCCGCCTCGGAGCGGGTTTGCTGCCGTGCATACAGGAGCATTCCCGGGCTGTGCTGGTCCAGCCAGCCTCCCCAGTCATTGCATACATTGCTTTCATTCTCAGAACCGCTTTTCACGCGATGTTATCCTGTAAGCGTCACCGTCACCGTTTTTTGTCTATCCCGGCTCACATTTTTTACAACAAACCTCCCGCAGTTGATGGATGAGGTTTCCGGATTGGATGGGCTGGGGCAGCCCGGCGTTCATTCAGCCGGGCAGAATATGGGTGTGATCGGGGGACCGGTCCGGGATTGTTATCCAAGGAATCCGGTGGTCTCGCCAGAACCGGCAGATCCTGTGGGGATGCCGAGCGGGAAGGGACTCGATTACTTTCCCTGCTCGGGCCAGATCACTCCGAGACGGCGTGCCTTCTGGAGGGCTTCGGCGCGTGTGGCTGCCTGAAGTTTGGCGTAAACATGCTTGATGTGAGCATGGATCGTATTGGGGCTGACATTGAGCGCCTCCCCCATCTCTTTATAGGTCTTTCCCTGGGAGAGGCTCACGAGAATATCCTTTTCCCGCTGGGTGAGAAGTTCGCTGTCAGTTGCAGCTGAGGGGTTTTGCATGTCCCGGATCACCTTGCGGGCAATTCTGGGGCTCATCGGCGCGCCTCCGGCATTAATGCTGCGGAGGGAATCGATCAGTTCCGAAGGGGGGCAGCCTTTAAGGAGGTAACCCATCGCCCCGGCTTTGAGAGCGCCGAAAACCGTTTCGCTGTCCTCGGAAATGGTGTGAACCAAAATTTGGAGATGAGGAAGATCCGGGGCGGTTCTGCGGATCAATTCCACACCGGAGATGCCGGGCAACTCCATGTCCACCAGCATCACATCGGCATCCTTCCAGGGGAAATCCAGAAGCGCATCCTCGGCCGAGGGGTAGCTGCCGGTCACCGCAAATCCCGGTTCACCCGCCAGAACAAGGCAGAGGTTCTTGAGCAGCTGCTTGTTATCCTCTATGATGCAAATGTTCATCTCTGGTTCAGTTTGGTGGGTTATCATTGACCGGAAGCAGCAAAACCTCAAGTGCCGAGTCACTCCTGCGCGGCGGCACTCTTCATCGGGAGCGGGATATCAAAAGCCAGTTCGGTCCCTTGTCGGTTTTGGCAGGTGACGGTTCCTCCGAGTTCCTCGATGCGGGAGGTCATGTTCTTCAGACCCCGGCCGGATCCCTTTTCGGGGGGTATGCCCCGGCCGTCATCCTTGACAGTCATGCGAAACCGGTTCTTCTCGAACTCCATCCGGACTGCCACCTTTTTGGCTCCGGAGTGCTTCACCACATTGGTGAGGGACTCCTTGAACACGCGGAAGAGGGACATGCCCGGGAAAAGGCCCGGGCCCGGCTGCTCAACATCGCCCGACACAGAGAGTTCAAAGGCGATGTCGTGTCCGGCGAGGACCATCGTGGCGTGGCGCCTGCACTCCACGATGAGGTCCGCCCACTGGATGTCCCGGGCATCCATTGAACTCATGAGGCTGCGGACTTCGGCCCCTCCCTCCGAGGCGAGCACGCGGATTTGTTGGAAACAACCCCGGTCCTTGTCATTTGTGGCGGCGCGGGAGCCCATCTCCGCGAGCATCACCACGTTGGTGGTGAGACCGCCGATGCCGTCATGGAGGTCCCGGATGAGCTGCTGCTGCTGCTGGAGTTGCTGCTGCAATTCATGGCTGGCCTTCTTTTCCAGTTCCAAAACCTGCTGTTGGAAGAGCTGCATGTTCTCGCGAACCTGGCGCACCCGATCCCCCATGGCCAGGAAGAACAGGGTGACACTGATGGCCACGCCCAGGACCGCCTGCAATTCCGGGAGGGTGGGCTGCGGAAACCAGCCCAGAATCTGCGCCGTGCTGATGCCATAGAGCAACCAGAAGCTCAACCATGCCAATGTGTAAAAGCGGGCCACCCGATTGCCCTGCCACCAGGCCCGCATCGACACGGCCAGCGAGCACATCCCCAGCAGGGAGATCTGCAGCATCAGGATCTGATCCATGATCCTGTAGGGACCCAGCAGCAGGATGGCGGCCACCACCGGGTTGGCCCGGATCATGCCGAGCACCCAGCGGTCGATACCCGGCATCGTTCGGGCCAGTTCAAAAAAGTAGCGGAGGTAAACCAGCATCAGGGTGAGGGTGATTTCAATGAAGCAGATAATCCCCGAGTGGACCGCCAGCCTCTTCCCCGGCAGATTGAGCCATGTGTAGTAACCGGTGAGAATGAAGTAAACGATGAAAATGCCGGCCAGGGAGAGGGAATAGATGGCATAGCCCCTGTCCCGGGTGAAGAGGCTCAGCACCAGGGAAAGGAGGATAAGCGCTGCAAGGTAGCCGAAAAAGGAGGTGAGCAACCCGTCCCGCACGGTTTTGGCGGTTACAAACGCATCCGGTCTCCAGATGGAGAGCGGGATATGAATGGAGGTTTCCGAGCGGATGCGCAAAAACACCTCTACACGCTCCCCGGCACCCATTCGCAACTGAAAAACAGGGGTCGGGCCGTCAACCATTCCGGGGGAATGATCGCGGTAGTTCCCGGTGGAGACATGTTCCACCGTCCCCGATGGCCGGATGAGATACCAGTCCAGCTCATCCATGCGGGAGGTCTGCAATTCCGCGAACCAGAGCTGTTCATCGGGGCTGTCATGGCGGACTTCAAACCGTGCCCAGATGGTGTCTTGGGTGAAGCCGAAGGTCGGTCTGGGCTTTTTACCGGGTTGGAACCGGCCATTTTTGTAGGCTTTGCGGGCATCCTTCAGGGTGAAGACGTCGGCCGTATCCCGGAACACGGTGAGCGAGGGTCCCAGATCCAGCCGCGTCGCGCCCGGATCCAAAATGGACACGGTGTCTCCCCGACCGGTCAGGATCCCGGCGAGGAACAGCAGAATGGCTGTGAATCTCAAGGGTGAGCTCATTAGTGGCGGTATCGCGGACGGATCCAGTGTCTCAGGCTTGGATTGTAGCGGGTCCACCTCGGAGGATGACAGATGGAAGCGGAACACTTCCGGTCTCCGGTCCTTTCCCCGGGCCTATTTGCCGATCCTGCGCAGACGGATGTTCCGGTAGGCGACGGGGCCATGGTCCCCCTGCAGGAGAATTGGGCCGGTCGCCCGTTCCTCGTTCCAGAGGGGGCCGCGGGTGGGGCCTTTCAATTCCACATTTTCGTGGATCAACTGGCCGTTGTGGAGCATGCGGATGATTTTGGCGTTGGACGTTTTTACACCCTTCTTGTTAAAGCGGGCCGCCTGGAAGGTGATGTCAAAGGACTGCCAGGAGCCGGGTGGTTTGCTGGCGTTTACCCGGGGGGAATGACCCTCGATATTGGCCTCATTCACCCAACGCGGGTAGATTCCGCCGCATTCGATGCCGGGATAGGCATCCTGCGGGACCCCGTAGCTGTCATAAACCTGCACCTCATATTGGCCCAGCAGGTAGATGCCGGAGTTGGAGTGGCGGGGGATGCAGAATTCGACGTGCAGTTCCATGTCGCCAAATTCGGCGGTGCTGATCAGGGAGGGGGCGCGGCCACCGGCCCCGTTCACCATCACACCCTCACCCTTGCTGATCGAGAAGGCCTCCGGCTTTGCGGCATCCTGCACCACATCCCCGGCCGTGATCCATTCCCCGTGGGGTGCTTTCCAGCCGGAGAAATCCTTCCCGTTCGAGAGCGGCTCGCTGCCGGTCACGCTCCGGATGTAAGCGGTTTCCTCGGGGCGGTAGGCGCGGCCATCCTTGCGGAAGATGTCGTGGAACCAGAGGGGTGGTTCCCCCGCATATTTCTTTGTCCAGGAATCCCACGGGTAGATCGTCTGGCTCTTGCCATCCACCAGACCCCAGTTGATGCCGCCCACCCCCTGCGCTTTCAGGTAGCCCAGGTTGGGATCGAAGAAGGAGCCGTTCCCCCGGGACATGTATTCCGAGCAGAGGAGCGGCCGGTTGTAGCGGCGGAGGTTGTTCACGCAGTTCTGAAGGCTGGAAAGCCCATCGTAGTTGTGAAAGCTGATGATGTCCGACTCGCCCAGTTGGACCTGTTCGGTGGGGTTCAGTTTCTCCGGATCCGCCCAGGGGCCGATCCATACGGCGGAGGTCAGGGGCTGGGATGGTTTGGCTTCGCGGGCCCAGGTGAAAGCCTGGCGAAGCAGGGGCAGAACCAGATCCGTCTTGTTCTGCGGTTCAAGCTCCACATAGGCCGGGCGGTTCATGTTGTCCGGCTCGTTCCAGACATCCCAGGCGTGGATGCGGCGGTCATCGCGAAAGTGACCCACCACCCCGAGAACGTAGGACTTGAGGGCGGGATGCCTGGAGGGATTGCGAAGGATGTCGGCCCCCGGGCTCTGGACCCAGCCGGAGTTGTGAACGCCCGGGCGGGGCTGGCGCTGAGTGCCGAGCTTGGGGAAGGGGTCCCAGCAGGAATCAAACAGGACGAAAACGATCCCGATGCCGTTCTTATCGGCAATGGCAAGAAACCGGTCGAGGCGTTTCAGGAACCCTTTTGAATCCTGCTCCCAAAGGAGGTCCTGGAGATAAACCCGGGCGCAGTTGAAACCCAGCGAATGGGCCCAGCGGAGTTCCCGGTCGATCGTTGCCGGATCAAAGGACTCCTTCTGGAACATCTCCAGCTGGTTGATGGCGGTGCTGGGTAGAAAGTTACAGCCGGAAAGCCAGCCGGTCTTTTTCTGCCAGGCCTGTGCCTGCTCAGGCGACCAGCGACCGGTGGAGGATTCCGTGTGTGCGGAGAGGGTTGCAAACAGCACCAGGCTGAGGGTGCATAAGGCCTTTAGGAGGTTGTTTTTCATGTCAGTTTTTGAAACACAGCTGCGATGCGATACTAATGGCAGATGTGCGGAAAAAAACCAACTGAGAACTTTTGCCGTGCCCCGCGCCTCCAAAGAGCCGAGCATCGGCGCTTTTGTGAACCACGACCGGGCTACCCAGCCCAACATGCTGGAGACCTTGCACGACCCAGGTATCTCACACGAAGCCTCAGGGGCTTGCGACTCTGCACAACCCGGATAGGTCAGACCAACCCCCGAAGGTCCCTGGATTTTTGGCCGGGCTGTTTTTTCCTTCTTCGTGGCTTCGTGTGAACCCCTCAAAACCACGTCCACAGCCCTACCCCCACCCTCATGAACACGCGCTGCCCGAGCAGAAGGTTGAGGCTTGGGATTGATTCCTGCGATGGAAAGAGGTTCAATTCCGCCGGTGATAGCAAAACGAGTCATTCCGTGTCTGGATGTTCATGGTGGACAGGTGACCCGCGGCGTCCAGTTCGGCAAGGCGGAAGCCGGCGAACTGCGCAACGTGGGGGATCCTGTGGCGCTGGCGTTGCGCTATAATGAACAGGGGGCCGATGAAATGGTGTTCTTCGACATCACGGCCACCGCCCACGGGCGATCCACCATGGTGGATGTCATTGAGCGGGCGGCTGACCAGTGCTTCATGCCCCTGACGGTTGGTGGCGGGATCAAGTCCGTCGAGGACATGTACACCATGCTGCGGGCGGGGGCGGACAAGATCAGCATCAACTCCTCGGCTTTGGCAAACCCCGATTTGATCCGTGCCGGTGCCGAGAAATATGGCAGCCAGTGCATCGTCGTCTCGATCGATGCCAAACGGGTCGGGCCCGACCGGTGGGAAGTGTTTTCGCACGGGGGACGGAAGTCCACGGGGCGGGATGCGGCGGCATGGGCTGTGGAGGCGGTGGCGCTGGGGGCCGGGGAGATCGTGTTGAACAGCATTGATGCCGATGGCACGAAGGCTGGATTCGACCTCGTCATCACCCGGAGAATCAGTGAAAGCGTGGGTGTTCCCGTCGTGGCCAGCGGCGGGGCGGGGAGTCTCGCCCACATGGCGGAGGTGCTGCTTGAGGGAAGGGCCGATGCCGTCCTCGCGGCGAGCATCTTCCACTTTGGACAGCACACCGTTGGCGATGTGAAACAGTTTCTTGCGTCGAAAAACATCCCCGTCCGGTTGTGACGGGTTGGCCATCAGGGCCTTGCGGCTCCGGAAATTCTGGTGATTTTCCAGGGCACCCCTTGCCTTCCGGCCATTTCCGGCCGATGATGTATTTGGATTTCTGAGCCTGCAAACCTGCGGGCGTAGTGAATCTTATTGAACAATATGGAAACGAAGAATGATCGTGCCGCCTGGCTGGCTGGCGGATCCGTCCGCTGTTCCCCGCCGCCCGCCCCCATGCAACATCCCCGCCGGCTGCTTCTTCTCGGGGCGCCTGGAGTGGGGAAGGGGACCCAGGCCGAGTTGCTCTGCGGGGCCTTTGGGGCCTGCCACCTTTCCACCGGCGACATTTTCCGGGCCGCGAAGAGCCAGGAACCCTGCCGGCGAACCCCCGCGCTGGCGGAAGCGTTGGATTTCATGAAGCACGGGCATCTGGTGCCGGATGAAACCGTCCTGCACATGGTGGCGGAGCGTGGCGATTGCCTGAAGTGCCACGGGGGATTCATTCTGGATGGATTCCCTCGCACACTCGCGCAGGCGGTGGCCCTGGACCGGTTGCTGACCAGGGCGGGGATTTGCCTGGATGCGGTCATCAGCTATGACCTGCCCTTTGAACAGATTGTCCTGCGGTTTATTGGCCGGCGAACCTGCTCGGTGTGCAAGGCGGTCTTCCATGTGGATGCGAGACCTCCGAAAATGGAGGGAGCTTGCGACCGCTGCGGGGGGGCATTATTCCATCGGGAGGACGACAATCCGGCGTCCGTCCATGTGCGGATGGAGGCCTACGAGACCAGCAGCGCCCCTCTGGTTCACTACTACGAGGACCGGCATGTGATGGTTCATGTGAGCGCGGCAGGCACACCGGAGGAGGTCTTCGCCAGGACATTGTCCATGCTCGAGGATCATCCCGATTTTCCCGCAAGGCGATAGGGGACCCGGGGGAATTCATCCGCAGATAGCCCAGATTTGCACAGATAGGAGAAGAACACTCTTTCAGTCATCTGCGAGATCCGGGGATGATCCTCCCCAACCCGGCGGTTCTATTCCGGATCCGGTTTGGGGGGATGGAGGGTAAGCCACTTTTTCCAGAGTTCGAGTTCGACGTAGAGTTCGAGGAACACGCCGGGGCGGAGTTCGTAGAACCCGGTCATGAGGTGGGTTTTCTTTTCGTCGAGGTGCGCCTCGTATCTGGCTGCGACGATCATGATGGGTGCCGGGGAATCCAGAGGGAGGGCATCCCAGTAGCCCACCCGGGAGAACGTGCGTAGGTAATAGGGGAGCGGCCAGTAGTCCCCCTCCCAGCCGGCGACCTTGATGGTGGTCTTGTCCCCATCCGGCGAGGCTACGGAGAGGCTCTGCACCTGGGCCACAAGCCTCAGCAGGTCCGCCGCCGTGTGGGCGTAAACGTGGGGATTGCGGCGGTCGGCTGCAAATTCGTTATTGGCCCTGTAAGACTGCCAGGTGAGATGACCCGCCAGGATCACGCCGATGCCGAGAATGGCACCCTTTGCCAGCCGGGTCCGGGCCAGTTCAAGCAACACGGCCATTCCCACCCCCGCGAGAAGGATGGCCCCGTGCCAGAACCCGAGGAGGCACCAGGGCGTTTTGTAGGGGATCAGCACATAGGCGGCGGTGAGGGCCACTGTGTAAAAGGCGAGGAACCGGACAAGACTGGCGGAGGCCTCCGAAAGGCCCCTGCGGATGAATCCCGCAGCCATGCCAACCAGGGCGAGAAGGGCGATGCCCCCTTCCGTCCACCACGGACCATTGCCCGCCTTGAAGAAGAGCAGGCGCTGGAAGTAAAAATACCAGGGCTGGATATGGGGGGAGGCTCCCCCTGCACGGTTGAGCCAGGGAAGGTAGGTGCGAATGGAATCCATCGGTCCCTGTGCATTGGTGAAAAAGGAGGAGAAAAACAGCAGGGCGACACCCAGCCAGACGAGCAGAGCCAGGGCGATGTGAGTCCAGTTCAAGCGTGGCGGGCGGGTCGGGGGGCTGCTGGCATCAATCCAACGGCCCCAGGCCATGTTTGCCACCAGGGCACCCGCAGCCGCAACGAGGCAAAACACAAAGGTTTCCTTGGAGGCGTGCATCAGGCCGATGCCTGTGCCGCAGAGAATGGCCCATCCCAACGACCGGGTTTGCCAGTAGCGCCAGCCGGCTCCGATGGCAATGGCGGTGAAAAAGACGAAGAGGATCTCGTGGATGTAGTAGCGGCTGTAAAAGACGAAGGAGGTGGATGTGGCGAGGAACAGGGCACTCCAGAGGCAGGCGCTGATCCCGAGGCCCCTGAGGAACAGAAAGGTGGAAGCGATCAGTGCCAGCCCGAAAATCGCAGTGGTGGAGCGGAGAGCGGTCTCGCTGGAAACAGAACCGCCTGAACCCGGAATAAGCCGGGTCCAGGCGAGTGTGAAGTAGTGCAGTGTCGGGCCGTGGTATTCGTGCGGGTCGTATTTGTATTCGCCCCGTTGTGCCAGAGCCGCGAACTTTATGGCGTTGACGGCCTCGTCATTGTGCATCGGCCTCCGGGCAAGATCCGGCCAGCGAAGGCCATATCCCAAACCCAGGACCAGAAGCAACCACAACCAGAGCCATCTGCTCATTTGGCCTACCGGCCGTAAACTTCGACTTCGGTGTATTCGTTCAGGGAGCTTTCGGTGCTGCCCTTCGAGTAGAACCGGATGTATTGGCTCTTCACGCCCTTGGCGTTGATGAGGCGGCCATCAAAGTTCTCGAAATATTCGCGGTCGGTTCCAACCCCGAGGCCGGAGGTGTTGTCCTGGTCGTTGTTGTAGAGGACCTTCACGTCCTTCACAAAATCGGGATCATCAGAGGCCTGAACGACGACATCATGATAGACCTTGGCCGAATTATGGGCGTGCCACAGGACAATCGCGAAGAGTTCCTTGGGGGCGCCCAGATCCATCTGGACCCATTGGGTTCCCTTGCGGAGGAAGATGATGCTCTGATCGGAGGCTTCCTTGTCGCCATCGATGACCTTGCCGAGGGTGTCGGCGGTGGCGTTTTTGTCGCTGCTGGTCAGTTTCTTGCCCGGGGCCAGGTTTGAGAGGCCGGCCGGAACCAACATTGCGGGCCGGGGCTTGTCGGAAAGGGGCTCGACATAGGAACTGAGTTGAATGTCCTTGGGGGTGCCCTTGAAGCCGGGGGAGGGGAGTTTCAACTCCAGCGGCACGAGGTTTTTGGCGTCTTCCGCCTGGGCAACCGACCCTGCGAGAAGCAGGACGGACAGTGAGAACGAGGCGGAGGCCCCGAACGCGAACGAATTCATGATATTCTTCATTTGTTTAAATCGCTGAAATCAAACTGCTGTAAAACGATCAATTAAACCAAAACCAGCCCCCGGGACAAGCCCGTTTCCCAAGAAATCCAGACGGAAATCGTCTCCCTGATATTCAAGGACCCTTGGAAGGGGGGCAATAAGGCACCCGGGCGGCCGGTTTTCATATGAACTGCAGCTTTGTGGTGGGGGCGGTGGCGTCCCAGCCCCGGGGCGGCTTGCTGTTGATCGAGGAGACGTCCTTGATCGAGATTTGACGCCCGATGGTCTTTGGCCCCTTTGCCTCCACCTCGGAAGGGTTGCAGGTCTGCTGGTTGATTTTCTGGTAGGCGGCCGGCTTGTATTTGATGAACAACTCAGCGGGTGTGTCCGGTTCGAAGAACAGGATTTTGCTCTTGGGCGGGATGCAGTGGTAGAGCTTTTCGAGGATCGTTCCGCCGAAGGTGAAACGTTTCAGGTAGGTGGCCTCGCGGTTGGTGTAGGCCAGCGTGAAGACGCGATCCCGCTCCGGAATGGCGCAGTAGATCACATCCGGCCCCACGAACAGCTTCTCAGGCAGCTCCACCACCTGGTAATGGCCGTCCCGGAAGAGCAGCAGCAACCTGTCGAACTTGGTGCAGTCCACCCGGTATTCCTCCCCCGTCACCTTGTAGCCGACGTAGCCGCTTTCCCGGTCGTAACCGACCTTGAACGCCTTGAAGGCGACTTCGCGGGCGTCCACCTCGTCGTATCGGCTGGATTTTGTGAGCCGGGGGTAGATGGGGCCATATTTCTCCAGAAGCGCCTCGAGATGGGCTGTGGCATATTTGATCAGGTTCTTGAGGTTCTTGCGGGTCTCCGCCAGTTCCTGCTTCACCTTGCTCATCTCCTCCCGGTGTTTGCTGATGTCAAACAGCGAGATGCGGCGGATGCGCACCTGGAGCAGACGTTCCACATCGGGATCGGTCAGTTCGCGGACCAGTTGCTCGGCAAACGGCTTGAAACCGTCGTAAACTGCGGCAAACACCGCCTCATTGGTTTTGCACTGCTCAATTTTTTTGTAGATGCGCTCCTCGATGAAAATCCGTTCCAGTGTGCGGAAGTGGAGTTCCTCGAGGAGCCTGTGCTCCTTCAGTTCCAATTCCTTCTTCAGGATGGCAACGAGTTGTTCGGTGTTCGCGTGGAGCACCTCGGACACCGTCATCTCGGCGGGGCGATTGTTGCGGATCACGATGATCCGGCTTGAGATGGAGACCTCGCAATCGGTGAAGGCGTAGAGGGCATCCACCAGTTGTTCGGCGTTGGCGCCTGCCGGGGCGCGCACCTCGATTTCAGCCGTCTCGGATGTGAAATCGCTGATGCTCTTGATCTTGATCTTGCCCTTGCGGGAGGCGTCCTCGATGGAGGCGATGAGCGAATCGGTGGTGGTTGTGGGGGGGATCTCCTTGATCAGGACGGTGGACTCGTCCTTGACCTTGATCTTCGCCCGCACTTTGATCTGGCCGGCTCCATCCTTGTATTCCCGGGCGTCCATGAGGCCGCCGGTCTGGAAATCGGGCAGGCATTTGAACGGTTGCTTCTTCAGGATGGCGATCTGTGCCTGGAGCAGTTCCGGGAAGTTGTGGGGGAGGATCCTGGAGGACATGCCCACAGCAATACCCTCCGTGCCGAGCATCAGCAGCACCGGCAGTTTGCTGGGGAGGGAGACCGGTTCATCCCGGCGTCCGTCGTAGCTGGGAACGAGTTCGGTGATGTCGTCGTTGAACAGCTCCGTGCGGGCCAGTTCCGTGAGGCGGCATTCGATGTATCGCGATGCGGCGGCCGGATCGCCAGTGTAAATGTTGCCGTAGTTCCCCTGGCCCTCGATCAGGTAGCGTTTGTTGGCGAGGACCACGATGGCATCGTCGATGGATGCATTGCCGTGGGGGTGGTACTTCATCGTCTCCCCGGTGACGTTTGCAACCTTCATCAACCGCCCGTCATCCATCTGGTGCAGAGCCCAGAGGATGCGGCGTTGGACGGGTTTCAGGCCGTCGGCCAGGGCGGGGATGGCGCGGTCCCGGATGACGTAGGAGGCGTAATCGAGAAAGTTGCGGTCCACGCGGCCGTGGATGGCCAGATCGATTTTTCCTGGGACGAATGGAGCGTGAACGGCGGCGGGGGCCACGACTTCGGCCTGCACGTGGGATTCACCGGCGGGTGCGGCTTCCTGCGGTTGTGCCGGGGCCGCTCCAGTCCCCATTATGGGGAGTTCCGGTTGATCGGGAGCTTGATCGGGTTTGGGGGGCATGGTCTAAAGCGATGTGACGTTGAAAACAGGGTGGCCGGGTTATTCCTCAACCGGAACGACCAGATGGTCCATGATGTAATCCTTGCGCTCGGGGGTGTTCTTGCCCATGTAAAAGGTCAGGATGCCGGAGATTTCGGCCTTTGTTGCGTATTCGACCTTGCTCAAGCGCATGTCCTTGCCGATGAACTGGCGGAATTCGCCCGGGGAGATTTCGCCCAGACCTTTGAACCGTGTGATTTCCGGATTTTTGCCGAGCTTTGCCGATGCCTGGTCCCGTTCCGCCTCGGAATAGCAGTAAATGGTCTGCTCCTTGTTGCGCACGCGGAAGAGGGGGGTCTCGAGCACATGGAGGTGGCCGTCATGGACCAGTTGCTCAAAAAAGCGGAAAAAGTAGGTGATCAGCAGGTTGCGGATGTGCAGTCCGTCCACGTCGGCATCGGTTGCCAGCACGACCTTCTCGTAGCGGAGGTTCTCGATGTTATCCTCGATGTCGAGGCTGCGCATGAGGTTGTAGAGTTCGTCATTTTTGTAAACGACATCCCGCTTCAGATCCCAGACGTTGAGAGGCTTGCCCTTCAGCACGAACACGGC
Source organism: uncultured Verrucomicrobia subdivision 3 bacterium (assembly GCA_903913865.1). GTDB lineage: Bacteria > Verrucomicrobiota > Verrucomicrobiia > Limisphaerales > UBA8199 > UBA693. The sequence continues at coordinate 12,740 of CAIWMU010000010.1, read as the reverse complement.
CTGGTTGTTGACATCCCGGCAGCTGACGATTGAACCGGCTGCGGATTGGCCTTCGGTCAGGAACACCATGGTTCCCTTGCCCTTATCCTTGGACTTGTCCAAGTGGATTTTGCAGTCCTTGAGCTGCGGGATGCGGAATGTGATGGCCTTGGCCCGTTCGCGAGCCAGCTTTTTCACCTCCTGCAGCTCTTTGCGAAGCTGCCGGGTGTCCTGCACCTTGGCCTGGATCTTTTCGGCGATTTCCTTGTTCCGATGGAAAAACTGCAGCAACTCCTCCCGGACGCGGTTGACGAGGTCGGTGCGGATATCGGTATTGCCGAGCTTGTTCTTGGTCTGGGACTCAAAGATGGGGTCCTTGAGCCGGATGGCAACGGCGCCCACCATGCTTTCCCGGACATCATCCCCCTCGAACTTTTCCTTGCCGTATTCGTTCACCGCCTTGAGCAACCCCTCACGAAAGGCGCTCAGGTGGGTTCCGCCATCGGAGGTGTATTGGCCGTTGACGAAGGAATAGAAGACTTCACCAAACCGGCTGTTGCTGTGGGTGAAACAGAACTCCAGGGTCTTCTCCGAATAATGGAGCGGGGGATAAATGGGCTCGCTGCCATCCCCATGGAGATCCTCCATGACGAGGTCGAGCAGGCCGTTCCGGGCCTGGAAAAGGGTGCCGTTGAACACCAGCCGCAGGCCGCTGTTCAGATAGCTGTAGTGCCTGAGACGCCGTTCAATGTGCTCGTTCAGGAAGGTGGTGCTCTTGAAGATGTCGGGGTCCGGCTCAAACCGGATGAAAGTCCCGTCCGGCTCGGTTGTCTTGCCCTTGTTTTCCTTCTTCAGGCGGCCCTGTTTGAAGGCGGCCTCGACAAACTCCCCCTGACGATGGCTGCGGACGAGGAAATCGCGTGAAAGGGCGTTCACCGCCTTGGTGCCGACACCGTTCAGGCCCACGCTGAACTGGAAGACGTCGTCGTTGTATTTGGCACCGGTATTAATCTGGGAAACACATTCGACAACCTTGCCCAGGGGGATGCCCCGACCGAAATCCCGGACGCTGACGATCTGGTTCTCAACGGTGATCTGCACCTCCCGGCCTGAACCCATGATGAACTCATCGATGGCGTTGTCGATCACCTCCTTGAGCAGAACGTAGCAGCCATCATCGTAGTTGGAGCCATCCCCGATCCGCCCGATGTACATGCCGGTGCGCAGCCGGATGTGATCCAGGGAGGAAAGCGTCTTAATCTTGCTTTCGTCGTAAATGTGCTTGGTATTCTCTGCCATACTTCGAGGGGTAAATTATGTGAATCGTGGGGGGGTCTGCCAATCATAAAGAATCGGGGCTGACCGCTCACCGGGCGAAACTTTGAATGGGGGAATGGTGGGTCTATTCGGTCAGAAGTCAAATTCTACTGGCCCACGATGGCCGGAATTGTGACAATCCAGCCCGATGAGCCACGAAAAAAGCGACCCTGTTAAGGACGAGTCAAAATCCGGATCTGCGCACAAGGCAGAGTTTGAACTGCCAATTGATGGATTCAAGGGCACTCCCGAGGAGATTGAGCGCCAATGGTATGAGCAGGTTTACAAGGGGCGGGGCGACACGATGCCGCAGCTCACGATGCGGGCTTTGGTGATGGGATCCGTGCTTGGGGGGATACTCTCGCTGACCAACCTCTACATCGGCCTGAAGTCGGGCTGGGGTTTCGGGGTGGCCATCACCGCCTGCATTCTTTCCTACAGCATCTGGACGACGTTCCACAAACTGGGATGGGTGTCCACGCCGATGACGATTCTGGAAAACAACTGCATGCAATCGACCGCCAGTGCCGCCGGGTATTCCACGGGGACCACGCTGGTTTCGGCCTTTGCGGCACTTGTGCTAATCACGGGCAACCAGATGCCGCTGGGGGTGATGTTGATGTGGGTGTTTCTGCTGGCGGTGCTGGGGGTGACGATGGCGATCCCCATGAAGCGGCAGATGATCAATGTGGAGCAGTTGCGATTTCCCAGTGGTGTGGCTGCGGCGGAAACGCTGAGGGCCTTGCATTCCGAGGGGGAGAAGGGGATGCGGGCGGCGAAGGGTCTGGCGGTTGCGGGCGGTTTTGCGGCTTTGGTCCAATTCTGGACCGATGGACTGCATCTGATTCATAAATCGCTGGAGGCGCTCCAGCTGAGCACCCTGGTTGGCAAGCTGAATGAGGCGGTCGTCGGGAAGGTCTGGATGGGGCGCACGGTGATGTTCAACGTGGATCCGATCTTCATCGCCGCCGGGGCGATCACCGGGATGCGGGTCTGCCTGAGCATGCTGGTGAGCGGAAGTATTTGCTGGATGATCTATGTGCCGATCATGCAGGCGAACGGGGTGATTGAAGGCTCCACTTACAAGGCGGTTGTGCAATGGACCCTGTGGGGCGGGACGGCCTGCATGGTCAGCTCCGGACTGCTGAACTTTTTGCTCCAGTGGCGGACATCCCTCCGGGCTTTCAAGAATTTGGGGAAGATGTTTGATCGCAGCGGCAGCCAGGATGTGATGGATCAACTGGAGGCACCGATTTCCTGGTTTGTGATCGGCCAGGTCGTGGTTCTCGTCCTGCTCGCGATTCTCGCCAAAGCGACCTTCGGAATTCCTTATTGGATCGCGGGACTGGCCCTGGTGATGAGCTTTATCCTCGCGCTGGTCGCCTGCCGCGTGACCGGTGAGACGGATACCACCCCGGTCGGGGCGATGGGGCAGATCACCCAGATGACGATTGGCGGGTTGCACCCGGGGAGCGCCACCACGACCCTGATGAGTGCGAATGTGGTTTCAAGCGCGGCGATCTCCTCCGCCGATCTGCTCACCGATCTCAAGAGCGGTTATCTGCTCGGGGCCAACCCCCGGAAGCAGTTCCTGGCACAATTCTCCGGAATTTTCATTGGCACCATTATTACCGTGCTGGCCTTCAGGGTAATGGTTCCCAACGCCGAGGTTCTGGGTTCCGACCAGTTTCCGGCCCCGGCCGCCCAGAACTGGCGTGCGGTGGCTGAGACGATGAGCAAGGGGGTTGGCGACCTGCACCCGGTCAAGCGCTGGTCCATGGCGATCGGCGCAAGTCTCGGGATTTTGCTCGCAATCCTGCCTGTGGTGATGCCGAAGAAGCAGAAATATATCCCCTCCGCCGCCGGGGTGGGGCTGGCGTGGACCTTCCACTGGTATTACGGCTTCCTTTTCTTTGTCGGGGCGCTGATCGCCTGGCTTCTCGAAAAGCGTGCCCCTCAAAAGGCTGAGGAATACACCTATCCGGTCGCCTCAGGGGTGATTGCCGGTGGATCGTTGATGGGGGTGTTCCTGATCTTCTGGGAGAACGGCCTGGAAATGATCCAGAAGCTGATCGGGCGCGGCTGACCGGCTCCAGCGGGGGATGGCAAGGTGGCCGGGAGGGCGTTTCAGCCTCCCCGGCCTTTCAGAATTTCAGGTTCCACTCGGGCTGACCGAACTTTTCCCGGACCATTGTCCCGATCAATCCGGTGGGGATCTCCTCCTGGGGAGTTGTTGCGTCCCATGCCCGGGCGAGGGCTTTTTTGACCGTTTCCCCCGGCAATTGGAGGTTCATGAGGAAGGTTTTGTGGGGGCGGCCTTCCCGGTAGTCAGGCTCCATGGTGGGCATGTAAAGAGCCTGTTCGATGAGATCCAGATCCATGTTTAACAGGATGGACCCATGAAACATGAGGTGGTTCAGCCTCCGGCGCTGGGCATTTCCTGAAAATTTCAGCCCCCGGATCGTGAGATCTGAATGTCCGCAGACTTCCACCTTGCGGGATGTGGCTTCCTCAAGCGCGTTGCGGTTTCGATCCATCACAAAGCGGTTCGTGGAGGAAATGGAATGGAGTTCGGGAAGGGAGGCGATCGGCAGGATGAGGCAGTAGTTGAGGCAACCCGGCCCCTGCAGCACGGTTCCACCTCCGCTGCTCCGCCGGAAAACCGGGATGCCCAGGCGTTCGCAGAAGGAGGTTTGGACTTCCGTGGCGACCTTGTTCCCATAGCCCACCACCACAAAAAACTGCTGCGGTTCCCAGAAGCGGAGCAGGGGGGAGCCCCGGCCGGACTCGGCCAGGTCGAGAAAGGCCTCCTCAAGGGCCAGATTCCCGGCCGGGGTGGGGAGTGTCAGATCGCAAAGATTCATCTGGAAGTGGAGGGTGCGGGTCGTTCTTTCCTCCGATGGCAGTATTCAGGCCGGGCGGAAGGGGGCCTGTCTGAAGTTTCGGGATCAGGATGCGGGACGCGCAAGTTGTTCCATGCTATGTTATTTCGTTGGCATTCGGGACCCGATTTTGTCTAATGTTCAACCGTTCTGGCACAGTCGGAAGTTTGACATCCACGGCATCTGAGTTTAACCAATAAGCTTTTGAACGATAAAGTGAAATTACCGAAGAAGGAAGAAAGTGGCGCGGCGCCCGTATCCGCACCGGTTTCCGGGCCGGAAGGCTCGGAGCAGGATGCGTATCTGGGCTCCCTGGAATCCGTGCTGGAGTATGCTCTCAAGGATCTTGGAGCGCAGAAGACCACCCGGTTTCTGGACAACCTCACCGATCGCCTTCGTGCCCGGGGTCTGGAAGTGCCCCATGTCGTAAGCACCCCCTATATCAACACCATTCCGGTGGAGAAGCAGGCAGCCTTCCCGGGGGATTGGGACATGGAGCGCCGCATCAAGAGCTATGTGCGCTGGAATGCCATGGCCATGGTGGTGAACGCCAACCGCAAGCACAACGGTCTGGGCGGTCATATTTCGAGCTACGCATCTGCGGCCACCCTCTACGAGGTGGCTTTCAACCACTTTTTCCGTGCCCGTCACGATGATTTCGTGGGGGACATGGTTTACTTTCAGGGTCACGCCACGCCGGGCATCTACGCCCGGGCCTATCTGGAGGGGCGTCTAGATGAGAACGATCTCCACCGTTTTCGCCAGGAATTGTCTCCGGAGGGTGGGCTGTCCTCCTATCCGCATCCCTATTTGATGCCGGACTTCTGGCAGTTCCCGACCGTCTCCATGGGGTTGGGGCCTCTCTGCTCGATTTACCAGGCCCGGTTCAACCGTTATCTGCGGTCCCGGAATCTGACAACCGGGCCGGAACCGAAGGTGTGGGCTTTCGTTGGGGACGGAGAGTCGGATGAGCCCGAAAGTCTCGGGGCGCTGACCCTGGCCTCCCGGGAGGGTTTGGACAATCTGGTTTGGGTGGTCAACTGCAATCTGCAGAGGCTGGACGGTCCTGTTCGTGGAAACGGGAAGATCATCCAGGAACTGGAAGCCGCTTTCCAGGGGGCTGGCTGGAATGTCATCAAGGTGATTTGGGGTGCCGATTGGGATGCCCTCCTGGCTGCTGACAAGTCCGGGTTGCTCCTCAAGCGGATGGAGGAGGCGGTTGATGGCGATTACCAGAAGTATTCCGTGGAACCGGGCAGCTACACCCGGCGCCATTTCTTTGGCAAATATCCCGAGCTGCTCAAGCTGGTGAACCACTTGAGCGACGAGCAGATTCACAAGCTGCTTCGCGGCGGGCATGACACACGCAAGGTCTATGCTGCCTACAAGGCGGCCACCGAGCACAAGGGGCAGCCGACCGTGATCCTGGCCAAGACGGTCAAGGGATACGGACTTGGCGAAGCGGGTGAGGGGCGCAACATCACCCACCAGCAGAAGAAGCTGAACGAGCGCGAACTGCGTGAGTTTCGTGAGCGGTTCCGCATTCCCGTCAGCGATGAGGAGATTGCGGAGACCCCGTTTTTCAGGCCCGCGAATGACAGCCCCGAGCGGAAATATCTTTTGCAGCGCCGCAAGAAGCTGGGCGGTTTCCTTCCCCGCCGTGTGGTGGAGGCGGAGCCGTTGAAGGTGCCCGGCAGGGAGTTCTTTGCCGAGTTTTACAAGGGCTCAGGGAAGTTCGAGGTTTCGACCACCATGGGCTTTGTGCGGCTCATCAGCCTGCTGATCCGGGATAAAGAGGTCGGGCGACAGGTCGTTCCGATCATTCCGGATGAGGCGAGGACCTTCGGTCTGGATGCCCTGTTCCGAGAGGTCGGGATTTACTCCACCAAAGGCCAGCTCTATGAGCCAGTGGACATCAAGTCCCTGCTGTTCTATCACGAGGCGAAGGATGGCCAGATTCTGGAGGAGGGCATTACCGAGGCCGGTGCCATGGCATCGTTTGTGGCCGCAGGCACCGCCTATGCCACGAACAACCGCTACATGGTGCCGTTCTACATCTATTATTCGATGTTCGGCTTCCAGCGGATCGGGGATCTGATGTGGCTTGCCGGGGATATTCGCGCCAAGGGATTCCTCCTTGGGGCCACCTCCGGCCGGACGACGCTGAACGGCGAGGGTCTGCAGCACCAGGATGCGCACAGCCTGCTGTTCTCCAGCGCCATTCCCACGATGGTCACCTATGATCCCGCGTTCAGCTACGAGCTGGCCATCATCATTGCCGATGGCATGCGCCGCATGTATGCCGAGGGGGAGAACCTGTTTTATTACCTCACCCTTTACAACGAGAACTATCCCATGCCAGCCATGCCGCCGGGGGTGGAGGATGGCATTCTCAAGGGGCTCTACAAGTTCAAGCCGGGGGTTGCCGGGCGGAAGCACAAGGCACACATCTTCGGCAGCGGGCCGATCATCCGGGAAGCACTCCGCGCGCAGGAAATTCTGGCGGAGAAATACGACGTCTCCGTGGATGTCTGGAGTGCAACGAGCTACAAGAACCTCCGCACGGAGGCTATTCTTGCGAAGCGCTGGAACATGCTCCATCCCGGGGAACCCCGCCGGAAGGCCCACATCGAGACGGTCCTCGAGGGGGAAACCGGCGTGTTCGTTGCCGTCTCCGACAATCTGAAACTGGTGCCCGACCAGGTTGCCCCCTGGATTCCGGGCGGGTTGACCACGCTGGGCACGGATGGCTTCGGCAGGAGTGATACACGGGCAAACCTCAGGCGGTTCTTTGAGGTGGATGCCGAGATGACCGTTGTGGCCACCCTGTATGCGCTGCTTGAGAAGGGCCAGATTGAGCCGGGAGTCCTCGGCAAGGCCATCAAAGATCTTGGGCTCGACCCGGAAAAGGTGTTTCCGGAATTGGTAACCATTTCTCCAAAATAATTATTATGGACGTAAAACTTCCACCACTGGGTGAGGGGGCTGATACCGGGACGGTCGTCAATGTGTTCGTCAAAGAGGGCGACATCATCACCAAAGGGCAGGCGATCCTCGAACTGGAAAATGAAAAGGCTGTGGCGACGATTCCCTCGTCCAGCGCCGGCACCGTATCCAAGGTGTATGTGAAGAGCGGGGATAAGATTGCTGTCGGTCACCGCCTGATCGCGCTTGGGGACGGGGCGGCGCCAGCAGTGGCGGCTCCGGTCAAGGCGGTTGCGCCCCGGAACACCCGGGATGAGGAGCCGGAACCGATCCAGACGCCCCATCCTGAGCCCGGCGTGCCGGTCGCGCCACCGGCTGCCGAGCCGACCGTGGAAACCTTCCCTGTCCCGGCGACATCCCCCTCGATCAGGAAACTGGCACGTGATCTGGGCATTGATCTGACAAAGGTGCGGGGCAGCCAGAGGGGCGGTCGCATCGTGATGGAGGATGTGCGCAGCTACATTCAGCGCCTGCAACGCCTGGCTTCCCAGCCGAAAGCGGCAGCCGAGCCGGGACAGCCGAAACAGGTTGTGGCCGAATCGATCGATTTCTCCAAGTGGGGCCCGGTTTCGAAGAAGCCGATGTCCTCCCTGCGCCAGATCATCTCGCGCCGCATGACGGAAAACTGGAATGCGATTCCACACGTCACGCAGTTCGACGATGCCGACATCACCGCCTTGAACGAGCTGCGCAAGAAGCACGCTGCGGCCTACGAGGCGAAAGGCACACGCCTCACCCTGACCCCGTTCGTGGTCAAGGCCGTTGCCGAAACGCTGAAGAAGCATCCGATCTTCAACTCCAGCCTGGACGAGGCCTCCCAGGAGATCGTCCTCAAGGAATACGTCCACATCGGCATTGCGGTGGATACAGAGGCCGGGCTCATTGTGCCGGTCATCCGGGATGCGGATCGCAAGAGCATCCTCGAGATCTCCCGCGAGCTGGAGGATCTCGCCCGCCGCGCCCGGGACCGCAAGGTTTCCGGTGATGAACTGAAGGGCGGCACGTTCACGATCTCAAACCAGGGTGGCATTGGCGGGGCGCACTTCACCCCCATCATCAACAAGCCGGAAGTGGCCATTCTCGGGCTGGGCCGGGGGGCACTCAAAGCCGTGGTGCGTGGCGGGAACATTGAACCGCGCCTCATGATGCCTATCGGCCTGTCCTACGACCACAGGGTGATTGATGGCGGCATCGCCGCCCGGTTCACCGTGGACTTGATCAAGGCGATCGAACAATTCAGGGATGAGGACGCGGTCCTCGCCTGATTCCCGACACAACCCCGGGACCGTCCGGACGCGCCCCGGGGAATCTCCAAGAATTTATGGAACCGTTAAAGACTGAAATCGTTGTTGTGGGTGGCGGCCCCGGTGGGTATGCCGCCGCATTCTATGCCGCCGATCTGGGCAGGAAAGTCATTCTCGTTGAGAAGGAAAAGCGCCTCGGGGGAGCCTGCCTCAATCGTGGGTGCATTCCTTCCAAGGCTTTGCTCTATGCCTCCCATACCATCGCCACCGCCCGCCAGTCGGCCTCGCGTGGCATCACGTTTGCCGAGCCGGTGATCGACCTGCCCAAGCTTCGGGCCTGGAAGGAATCGATTCTGCAGCGGCTCTCCGGGGGCATCACCCAGTTGGCCAAGGCCCGTGGAGTGCAGGTGATCCATGGCCGGGGTTACTTTGAAGATTCCCGCACCCTGCGTGTGGAGACGGAGCAGGGACAGCAGTTGATCAGCTACGAGAACGCCATTGTGGCGGTCGGTTCCCGGCCCGCACTTCCCAAGGCCTTTGATCTGGGCAATCCCCGGGTCATGACCTCTACCGAGGCCTTGGAGATCGAGGACATCCCCGAGAATCTTCTGATCATCGGGGGTGGCTACATCGGGATGGAACTGGGCACGGTCTATGCCGAAATGGGCAGCAAGGTCGTGCTGGTTGAGGCCATGGACAGCATCCTGGCCGGTGCCGATCCGGATCTGGCCCGCCCGATCATCAATTACGCGAAGAAGAACTTCCGCGAGATGCGTCTCAAGACCAAGGTCTCGAAGATGTCCACCTGTGGCAAGCAGATCAAGGTCGAGTTCGACATGGCAGGCGAGAAGAAAGAGGAACTTTACGACCGTGTGTTGATCGCCGTGGGCCGCTCCGCAAACGCCGGCGACATGGGGCTTGAAAACACCAAGGTGTCCTTCGACGAAAGGGGATTCATCCACGTCAACGACAAGCAGCAGACCACCGATCCATACATCTACGCCATCGGTGATATTGCAGGCGGTGTCCTGCTCGCCCACAAGGCCAGCAAGGAGGCCAGGATTGCTGTTGAAGTGATCGCCGGTGAGGACAGTGCGTTTCAGGATATCACCATCCCCGCCGTTGTTTTCACCCAGCCGGAACTCGCCTGGTGTGGATTGACAGAGGCCGAGGCCAAGGCAAAGGGAATTGCCGTTCAGGTATCCAAATTCCCTTGGGCCGCCTCCGGGCGTGCGCTCTCCTTTGACCATCCCGAAGGCCTGACCAAGCTGATCATCGATCCCGACACCGAGCGTGTGCTTGGCGTGGGCATCGTGGGATACGGGGCCGGTGAACTCATCTCCGAGGGGGCGCTTGCCATCGAGATGGGGGCCACAGCCAAGGATATCGCCCTGACCGTGCATCCGCACCCGACCCTCTCCGAGACCATCATGGAAGCGGCCGAGGGCTTTTACGGCCACGCCACCCACACCCTGGTCCGGAAAAAGGCCCAGTAGCCCGACCCGCAGTTTTTCACACCCCTGTCCGCACGCCCCTCTGGAAGTGCGGCAGGGGTTTTTTGATGCCCCGGGCGATGGGGTCACTCGCGGGAAAACGGTGAAGGGCTTTGGTGTTGGTGGTTGTGTTGGTTCCGGGTGGCCATTTTGCACCGTGTTGCACGCACGCAAGAAATCGGGAAACCCTACTTAGCCAACCAAGCCACTTTGGCCTGCTTTGCACTGATCTCAGCTTTGATCTGTTTCGTCCGTTCTTGAGCTTTGGCCACCCGTTCGGAGGATATCCATTTTTTTATGTCATGAAGGTTGCTCCTGCCTAATTCGTTACCGTTTGCTGCTGAGATGTTCAACCATGCATAGGCCTCAACGTAGTCCTTCTCAACCCCTCTACCATTGCAATAGATGGCTCCAACATTGACCTGGGCTGAGGCATCTCCTTGCTCGGCAGCCTTCAAATACCACTTGAAAGCCTCCTTGTAGTCCTTCTCAACCCCTTGACCATCGCCATAGCAGACTCCAAGATTAAACTGGGCTGAGGCATCTCCTTGCTCGGCAGCCTTCAAATACCACTTAACGGCCTCTTTGGAGTCCTTCTCAACCCCTTGGCCATTACCATAAAGTGCTCCAAGATTATTTTGGGCCCGGGGATGTCCCTGGTCCGCTGCTTTCCTATGCCACCTGACGGCCTCCTTGTAGTCCTTCTCAACCCCTTCGCCTTTGCGATAGAGTGCTCCAAGATTATTTTGGGCCTCGGCAAGCCCCTGCTCGGCTGCTTTCCTATACCACCTGAGTGCCTCCTTGGGGTCTTGCTCTACGCCTATACCCGTGTCATAACGATAGCCAAGTGCAGACTGAGCATCAGCGTCACCTGCGTCTGCCTCGGCCATGAGGCCGTCAAAAGAGAGTGTTCTGTTTTTCGCACCGACACCTGTAGATCTCGTCTTAGAGCCGCACCCCAACAGACAGACTAAGCAAAGAATCCCAACCAATTTGAAAATTAGGTGTCGCTCGAACATGACTTCAACATGGCAAGTCATCAAGAAATTGTCCATTTGAAGTTTCATGGGAGCCTTAACCAGTCGGAAATGGTGGGGAATCAACGATCTCGAATTCTGAAGATTGGTGGGGAAACCTCCGAATGCTGACTTTGAATTCCTTAACAACCAAAGCTATCGAGGGCAAAATCCCATTCCCGACCCAACTTTACTGTGACAAGGAAGGATTGTGTAGTTAAAGAGCCCCACCGACCGAGAGTCGATGGGGCTCGTTCGAGAATCAGAATCTACGGAACTTGCCGAATTCTGAAAAACCGACCTGTTACATCTGCATCAAACTCCAAAGTGATCACTTCATCATCAGCCGTGAATTGACTCCCCGCCAGATTCCACGTTTGAAGGTTGAAGGAGGATTCGAGGACGTAGTTCTTGCCGAGAACGACATGCTGGGTGACTTTGACTTTGCTGATGGCCATTGCCAACCAAGGGATGAACGGTGGAGAGGCAATCCGAATAACAGGGGTATTCGTGTAGCCAGACTGGTGTGGATTGACGGAGGCCAAGGCAAAGGGAATTGCGGTCCAGGTCTCCAAATTCCCGTGGGCCGCCTCCGGGCGTGCGCTCTCCTTTGACCATCCCGAAGGCCTGACCAAGCTGATCATCGATCCCGACACCGAGCGCGTGCTTGGCGTGGGCATCGTGGGATACGGGGCCGGTGAACTCATCTCCGAGGGGGCGCTTGCCATCGAGATGGGGGCCACAGCCAAGGATATCGCCCTGACCGTGCATCCGCACCCGACCCTCTCTGAGACCATCATGGAGGCGGCCGAGGGCTTTTACGGCCACGCCACCCACACCCTGGTCCGGAAAAAGGCCCAGTAGCCCCACCCGCAGTTTTTCACACCCCTGTCCGCACACCCCAAAGGAAGTGCGGCAGGGGTTTTTTTCATGCCCCGGGCGATGGGGTCACTCGCGGGAAAACGGTGAAGGGCTTTGCGGCCTGCGCCCGGCAGCCCTTCGGGAAAATAGGCCTGAAGGGCTTTGGTGTGGTTGGTTGTGTTGGTTCCGGGTGGTGGCTTGGCACCGTGTTGCACAATGTGGCATGCAGAGCGGAAAATTGGAAAAAGTGCGAAAAAGCCTGAAAACACCCCACCGGAACGAGTTTCCTGGTCATGAGAAACGCGTTAGGAAAGTGAGTGAATTGTTGAATTTCCCAATAAAAAATGGTCGGGGCGGTGAGATTTGAACTCACAATAAGGCACCTCGTTAAAAGCCTGTAATTGGCGCAAATAACGCATAATACGCCACTTACGCCAAAGTGGCAAAAGTACTCAAGATGCACGTAAGTGCAGCAAAAGCACCCCACATTGTCATTAATTGTCATTAAAATCTCAGATTGCCATTTTTGTGATGAATCGTCCGAGGCACCTCTCAAAGTCTCATCCTGAGCTGCACTGTTATAGGCGCGCTTTGAAAGTCGATCCGGTTTGTTAGGGTTTGGATTCTGAACCAGGGGACGGGGTTCCTAGTTTGCTGGCTCGCCCCCTGGGTATGTGCTTTAACGGTTGGAAATGGTCCAGCACCTAGGTTGGCGGGCTTAGCCAGATCAGGGTTGCCTTCTTTGAGCAGGAGTTCCGGGAGAACATGCTGGGACTCAAGGCCAGTGCCGGAATTGAATCCTGGCCTCGAAACGGGCTTCGCCACTCTTTCGGTTCCTACCATCTGGCACTTTATGGGGATGGGGGAAAGACGGCGCAGCAAATGGGGCACCGCAGCACCGACATCGTTCACAACCACTACAAGACGCTCGTCCTGAAGGCCGAGGCTGAGAAGTTCTGGGCC
>CAIWMU010000009.1 GCA_903913865.1 uncultured Verrucomicrobia subdivision 3 bacterium | reverse complement strand
CTCCAAACCCGGTTGGGGCACTGGTTCGAGCCATCGGCACAACCACCTTCGGGGTTGTGGCGCACTTCCCGACCATACCCGGGGTAACGCCGCGGACGGCGTAACCCCGGGCTTTATGGCAGAATCCCCTTGGGATTCCCGGAGGGGGGAAAAGGGGGACGGGTCAGCGTATCACGACGGAATGGCGTTTGTTGTAAACGACGTGAACCCATTTAACCACAAGGATTTGCGATGGCAATTCATCGCCTCACACGGATAAACCGAGCCCTCCCGGTGCGACACCCGCCGAAGGGAAGTTATCGCGCGGAGACGCGGAGGCGCGGAGAGCCCGAATCCCTTTTCTCCGCGTCTCAGCGTCTCTGCGCGAGATCTTTTCCCGGGTCCCGGTTTTGAGCGGTTTGGTGCCCGCCGGGGGTGCGAAAAACAAGGGTGGAATGGGATCGGGTTCCTTTGATGGGATGAAGTGTCGGTTCCAAAACGGTCACCCGGAATCATGATGACTCCAAACCCGGTTGGGGCACCCGGAGTCTATTTCTTTAAGCAACCTTAGGGTGGAACCCCTCACCCGGTGACTTTTCACTCAACCCTGCATGGACACGGGGGATCGATCCATGGTTGAATCCGTCGGAATGCAGCACAGCCAACCATGAACGCAGACGGAAATCCGGGCGAAATCAACCCTCCCGAAAAGGGATGGTTGCTCCATGACGGCGAGTGCCCCTTTTGCAGGAAGTGGGTCTCGCGACTGGCTGGCACCCTGCGCCGAACGGGGGTGACCGCCCTCCCGCTGCAATCCCCCGAAGTCCGGCGGCTGACACCCCTTGCCCGGGCTGAACTGCTCCGGGGCATCACCCTGGTGCGGCCGGATGGAACAACATTCCAGGGCCCCGGGGCCGTTCGTGAATTGATGCGCCACGACACCCCGCTTTTTCCCTTTTACCTGGTCTCCATCATCCCCGGCATTCGGAGCCTCTTTGACCGCACCTACTGGTGGACGGCCCGGCGCCGCCACCAATTGGCCGGCGGTCAGGATCAATCCCCGCCCAGCTCAAGCCGGTAGCCAAAATCCCCGCGTTCCGTTGAAAACCGCACGGTTCCGCCCTCCGCCCGGCAGGGAACAGGCCGCAGGATTTTGCCGTCGGCCGCCACGGCACTCAATCCCCGCTGCGTGGCGCGGGGTCCCGCGCACCGGGAGAGATTCAGGGCAAGTTCAAACGGGTCCTGATCCGGCAGTGGAACAATGAGCAGGTGGTCGCGGGCCCGGATCGCCCTCAACCCGCCGGTGGTCTCCACCCAGCCAAAGTCCACCCGTGCCGCCGCCCGGGGCACTTCTGCCACGGCAGCGGGCCGGGACGGCTTGATGAAGCTGATCCGCACCGGATCGCCCGCACCCCCTCCCGATTCCTCGACATGGAGAACCCCGAGCAGATACCGCCGCCCATCCCGTTCATCCCCGACCAGCCGGTAGCGGATGCCACCCGCCTTCGCATCATACATTCCACACAGGATATCGTAATCGCCCGCAGGGTAACCCTCGGGGATATGCACCGTCCAGTTGGTCCCGGTCACCACGTCCCCCGACCACTGGCTCGTGGGAAGCTCCGGATAGCCGCCGCTGTAAAACTCTGTATCCTTGTATCTTCCCAGAGTGCTGCGGTTGAAATGTTCAAAAATGCACAGATCTTTTTGCGCAGCCTGCGCGGCGTGCCATCGAAGGATCAGGCGGAAGTTCCGCCCTCCCAGCGGCTCAACCCGCTCCACGACCGGACTGGCAGCCACGGTTTCCGGCCGGAATCCACGGCCGTTCGCATACAGAATGTTCCCGGCAACGGAACGTTCCACCGTCTCGCCCGACATCCGTTCGACGCTGGATTCAACCCCGCCCGCCTGCGCGTGGTATCCAAACTGCGGAAGCACATGCCCCCCCACGACCCAGTCGTTTGATCCCCGGTTCACATGAACCGCCGCGCCGGAGACCCAGTTCACGGTAATCCGGTGCAGGTCCCCCTCAAAGTGGCGAATGGAAGCGATCTCGTCCCTGGCAAGTTTTTCGGCAATCGGCTGGGCCAGCCAGTATTTTCGCACCGCCCCGCGGATCATCGCGGGATGGTCGATCATAAGCGCGTGTCCGGTGAGCATTTCCGCGCTCAGGTAATCATCGCTCTCGATACCGTGATTTTCCCGCGAGCGCCCGCCCTGGTAGCGGTCCGAATAGCCGACGCCGTGCAGGCTGAACCGGGTGTGGTTCACGGCATCAAACCAGGGCACCTCCTCCCAATCGGCGCAGGGCACCCGGTTGCTGAACCGGCCTCCCTCCGGGGTGAGCCGCATCAACTGGCAGTCCGCGCCATCCAGGTGGCCGATCAACTGGTCGCTGCCCGCCTCGCTCGTGGTCGGGCCTCCCGCAAAGGCGCGACGGATGTCATCAAACGCCTGCCCCCAGCAGCGGAGGGTCTCCATTTTGGAATGCCAGCGCCCCTCACGGTCGTGGTAGTCAAAAGCGTTCATGGAGGTCCAGACATCCACAAACGAGGCGGTCGGCTTGAGCGCCGGGGCGATCAGCCCGAGGTTGCGCCTGAGATAGGGCTGGAAACGGTCCGGACGGAACTTGTAGGCCTGGGCCTCGGCCCATTCGTTCAGCCAGCCTTTGTCCGGCTGCCCACGGGGATCGAAGGTGATGGCGTCATAGCTGAACCCCTCGGCATCCGGATAGAAATCGATGTAATTCTCATGCAACCCCCAGAGAACCCCCGCCCCGGTGCAGGTCTCACCCAGATGCCGCATCGTCTCCACAGTCCCAAGCTGGGGCATCGGGGGGAAGACGTCCGGCAGGCGGTCGTCATAGCCCCAGCGCTGCCAGGCGTGCATCAGCACCATCGAGTTGGTCAGGCCGTAATCGAAGCAGCGCCGCAGCAGCCGCTCATCATCAGCATAGGTGCCGGCCCAGATGTCGAACACGAACCGACCCGCCTTCCGCGCAACAGCAGGAGCCGGTTTCTTGTCATAAAGGGCCCTGTATTTCAAGGCGCAATCGATCGCATTCCCGTGGCCGGGAAGGAAGGTCAGCGTCGCATCCGGGTGGGTGTGCAACGAGTAAATCCGCTCACCCGGATCCACGAGGAGGAAATCGGGAGGTGTGTCGCAGGCCTGCAGCAGGGAAACGCCACCGGGAAAATCACATCCCACATGGCTGGTGGAAAGGTCGTGCCCGCCGCCATTGGCCCTGAACCGGCCCGGCTTCTCGATCACATAGCCATGCCCGTAATAGACGCGGTCGGCCTCCGCGTCAGCCGGTCCCAGGGCAAGATCCGTGAGGCGTGCGTCCGATTCAACAGCCAGCCGCAACCCGGGCCCATCCACGCGGAAGGTGGCGGTGAGCAGGACCGAAGCCGTTTCAGTTGGAACCGGGCGCCCGTCCTTCCTGAACATCCGCTGCAGCCTCAACCGGTGGCGCAGCACCAGCCGGTCCCCCTTCCTTTCCACGTCGAGTTTCTCCAGTTGGATCCCCGATTCCCACCCTCCAAAATTCTGCCCCTCCAGCGCGATGGTGAAGCCGCGCATCGCCACCGCCCCTTTTCCAGAGCCAAAGGCGACCACCGAATCGGCCAGCCCGTTCGGGCCCGGCACCACAGCCGCCCTCATCCCGTCCGCCAGCGCCAGCAGATGAATTCCGGTGCTCTCCCGCCCGGAAAGAACCGCCTCCCGGGCCCTTCCGATATTCGCCGCCACAGCCCCCTCCCCCAGCACCACCGGCGGCTTTCCTGCCAGCACCACCGGATCCCCCCAGTAGGAGGAGTCGCATGTGGGATCCAGCTTCGGCCCGGGATGCGTCTCCAGCCGCAATGAAATCGTCTGGCCTGCCCAGCGGGAAAGGTCCGCCTCCCCCGGCACCCAGACGGTCGAGGCGGTATGACGCTCAAACACCTTCTCATCCCCCACCCAGACCCGGAAGGTGACGCCATCACTGGGCGGCTCCGGTGGAAACACATCCCGGATCGCGTTGTAAAACCGGAACACGGAGGGCAATCCCTTTGGCAGATGGATGCGATATTCCAGAAAGAGCGGGCCGGTCCCGGTCTTGTAGGGGGGATGCACATTGAGGCACTGCCTGGTCTGGCCCCGCGCCATCTCGTTCCGCTGAAAAAAAGCAAGGGATTCAGGGTCGCTCCCCTCCCAGCCCGGCGGCAGCGCGTGCAGGTCCTTCCCCGCCAACCCCCAGGCCGCACGCCAGGGGGACACCCCGGCCAGCGGGCTCCCTCCGGTGGAGGGAACCTCGATCACTGTAGCCACCGGCGCAGTGGCCGCCTTGCCCGCCGGGGCAACCTCGAAGATCCGGATCGCGTGGGCTTTGCGGCCACCCCCATCCCACTCCGCAAGGACATGCACCGGGTAGGCGGCCTGGAATGCCCCTGCCCCCACCGTGAATTGAAATTCCGACTCGGCAAACCCGTGCGCAGGAACCGTGATCTCCCGCTCCCCCCCGCCCCGCGCCCGGCAGGGATCCACCAGGCCGGAGAGCTTCAATCGCACCCGGATCTCTGCGGCGCCACTGTTCGTGAGGGTGACCCCCACCCTCTGGACCGCAGCCAGCTCCTTCACCGTGGGAATCCCCCCCAGGGCCAGGGTAATCGGCCCCTCAACCACCAGATGGCCTTGATACGCCCCCGCAGGCATCGTGAAACATAAAACCCAAACGGCCAAAGCAATCGCGCGCCAATAGTGCATGCCGCCAGCCTGTACCTCCCCCCTCGATTTGTCACGCCCGAGTCGATCTGATCGGCCATCATCCTGCGTTGCACCGCCCCCCAGCGAATTGACGATGCCGCGCGGGGGGATTAAAGTTCCCCAATGGCTTTAATGACCGAACAGACAGTCAACCGCAGCACAGGGACGCACGCCGATCCCCGCCGGGGGCATGATGCCCTAGCCAGGGAGATCCTCGTCCTGAAGAAACAGCTGAATGCTGTGATTCTGGCGCACAACTATCAGGTGCCGGAAATTCAGGACGTGGCCGATTTTGTCGGGGACTCCCTGGGGCTCTCCCAGCAGGCGGCGAGCACGCAGGCGGATGTGATCGTCTTCTGCGGGGTCCACTTCATGGCCGAGACGGCCAAGATCCTCAGCCCGGACAAGATCGTGGTTCTGCCGGACAAGGGCGCCGGATGCTCGCTCGAGGAAAGCTGTCCGGCGGACAAACTCAGGGAACTGCAGCAGACCAATCCGAATTTTCTGACCGTCACCTACATCAACTGCAGTGCCGAGGTGAAGGCGCTCAGCGACATCATCTGCACGAGTGGAAACGCGGTGAAGATCGTGAATGCCTGCCCTCCCGACCGCGACATCCTTTTTGTGCCGGACGAGAATCTGGGCGCCTGGGTGATGGAACAGACCGGACGGCCCATGACCCTCTGGCGGGGAAATTGTTACGCCCACGTTGAATTCCGCCGGGAATCCCTGCTGAAGGTGAAACGCCAGTTTCCCGAGGCCAAAGTCGTGATCCATCCTGAGAGCCTGCGGGAGGTGCGGGATCTGGCTGATGAAGTGTGCTCCACGGAAAAAATGATCACCTACTGCCGGTCGAACCCGGCCCGCCAGTTCATCGTGGTCACGGAATCCGGCATCATCCACCGGATGCAGAAGGAATGCCCGGGCAAGGAGTTCATCTGCGCCCCCTCGGTGGATGCGATGAGGGCCCCCACCGACCCCTGCCACTGCAGCGAGTGCAAATTCATGAAGATGAACACGCTCGAAAAGGTTCGGGACTGCATGAAGAACCTCGCCCCCCGCATCGAACTGAGCCCGGCGATCCTCCAGCGCGCCCGGCTGCCGATTGAGCGGATGCTGGAGATTTCAGCCCGGCCCGGTTGATGTTCCGCACCGGGGCCTAACGGTCCTCGGGCTTAAGATCGCGCGACATCAGGTCGCGGACGCTCTGGGACACATCCTTGCCCTGATAAAGCATGGCAAACACCTCATCAATGACCGGTGTGACCACCCCTTTGGCCCTTGCCAGCTGGTAGGCGGACCGCGCTGTGGGATAACCCTCAGCCACAGCCACCATGCTGGCGGCGATCTCCGGGGCCTTTTCACCCCGACCCAGCCGTTCGCCGAAACCACGGTTCCGGCTGTGCTTTGAAAAGCATGTGACCATCAAATCCCCCAACCCGCTCAGGCCTGTGAAGGTCTCCGGTTGTGCACCGGAAGCCACCCCCACGCGGCGGATTTCCACAATCGCACGGGTCACAAGGGCGGCCTTGGAATTATCCCCGAATCCCAAACCATCCCCGGCCCCGGCCGCAATCGCGATCACGTTCTTGAGCGACCCACCCATTTCCACGCCCAGAAGATCGGCACTGGTATAAACCCGGAAAGTCGGCCGGTTGAAAACCGCCTGCACATGGGCCGCTGCTTCAGCATCCCGGCTGCCTGCAACGATCGCCGTCGGTATGTCCCGCGCCACCTCGATGGCAAAGGTCGGACCGGAAAGTGCCACGCATCTCGCCTGAGGCGCATTCTGCGCCAGGACACCGCTCATCGTCAGGTGTGTGTCGTATTCAATCCCCTTCGTCACGGTGACAACGATTCCCCGAAAACCGGACAGCGCGACGGTCACTTGCCGGAACGCCTTCGATGGAACCGCCACAACAACCATGCTTGCATCAGCAATCGCACGGGCCAGCTCCGGCTCCAACCCCAGGCCCGCAGGAAGGGAAATTCCCGGCAGGAACCGTTCATTTCGCCCGGTGCGCCTGATTTGCTCGAGATCCTCCGGCATGTGACCCCAAAGCGTCACCTTCGCTCCTCCGGCTTGGAGCATCCGTGCGAGGGCGGTCCCCCAGGCACCGGCACCTAAGACAGCAATGTTCATTTGATTGGTTCAGTTGGGGCCGGGGACTTGCGAAACACGATCTTGTTCTCCGTGCCGCTCAACAGGCGTTGGATGTTCGCCTTGTGCTTGTAAATGGCGAGGATGGCCATGACGGAGGTGACCACTATCCGGGTCGGGCTTTCATGGGTCGCCCAGGCCGCAAAAGGCAGCGTGAACGAAGCCAGGATGGCCGCGAGCGAAACATAGCGGGTGGTGGCCACAAGCACCACCCAGACGGCCAGAATAATGAGCAGGGCATAGGGAACCAGGGCAACCAGCACCCCGGCTGATGTCGCAATCCCCTTGCCGCCTTTGAAATTGAGCCAGCAGGTGTAATTGTGCCCCAGCACAGCACAGATGGCCGAAAGAATCAGACCCACATCACGGGCCCCCTCCCCGAAGCCCGGCCCGGCCACCTTGAAAATCAACGGTGTGACCAGACACACGGCCACCCATCCTTTCAAAACATCCACGGCCATCACAAAAATCCCGGGGCCCTTTCCAAGGTTGCGGAACACATTGGTCGCCCCAATGTTCATGCTCCCCACCTTGCGGATATCAATGCCCTTCGCCTTCCCGACCAGAAAACCGGTCGGGATGGACCCCATGAGGTAGGCCGCCACGGCGACCACCAGATAGACCAAAATATGAGTTACGATAAACACAACCCACTCTTTCTAATCGTATCCTTGAAAGTTGAAAGTCCAAAGTTGTCACCACTGCCTCCAGAATGCAGAATCCCCCCGATGACAAACATCGCAACAACCGCCCAGACCGGCCGCCAAACCCCCATCGCGGTGGGTGTGCTGGGCACCGGCGCCCTCGGCCAGCACCACGCCCGCATCTACGCCGAACTGGCCGCAGCTGGCAAGGTCCGGTTTGCGGGAGTCTATGACACCTCCGCAGAGGCAGCCCGCAAAATTGCCGAAAAATACGGTGTGACTGCGTTCCCCTCCGTCTCCGCCCTCACAGCGGCCGTGGATGCAGCCAGCATCGTCACCCCCACCACCACCCATTATGCCCTGTCCCGCACCCTGCTTGAGGCGGGCCGCCATGTTCTGGTCGAAAAGCCGATGACAAACGACACGGAACAGGCCTCGGAACTGATCCAGCTTGCCAGAAAGATGAAGTGTGTACTCCAGGTGGGCCATGTGGAACGGTTCAACCCGGTGTTCGATTACCTCGATTCCGTGGCCCGGGAGCCGAAGTTCATCGAGGCCCACCGCCTTTCCCCCTACCCGGCCCGCAGCACGGATATCGGGGTCGTTCTGGATCTCATGATCCACGATCTGGATGTCGTCCTGGCCTTTGTAAAATCTCCGGTGGTGAGTGTGGATGCCGTCGGCATCCCCGTCCTCAGCAAATCCGAGGATATCGCCAATGCGCGACTGCGCTTTGCGAATGGGTGCGTGGCAAACCTGACCGCCAGCAGGGTCAGCCCGGAACGGATGCGGAAAATCCGCGTCTTCAGCGGCGGGGCGATGACGAGCTACATCTCCCTCGATTACCGGGCACAAGAGGGTTACATCTACCGCATCGCCCGCGAGGACGAGTCTGAAAGCTCCCTGTTCAAAAAACTGCTCCAGGCAAAAACCTCGGCGATCGTGAGCGAATTCAACGGCAAGCGCATCGTGCGCGAACCGGTGCCCATCACAAAGGATGAGCCGCTGAAGCTGGAGTTGCTCCACTTTGTCGAGTGCGTGCAGGACCACCAGACGCCCAGGGTGAGCGGCGAGTCCGCCAAACGGGCGTTGGATCTGGCCTTTGAAATCACGCGCCAGATACAGAACGCCGGACCTGGTGCCGCCGCCACGATGTTCCCGCAGGATTGACCCGGCTCCGGCCCTCCCCCATGAATCCAAAGAGCTTCATGCTCATTGCAGGCGAGCCCAGCGGGGATGAACTCGCCGCTGATCTGGTCCACGCCCTGCGAGCCAATCTGGCGCACCGCAACAGCCCCTTCGCCCCGCGCTTTTTCGGGGCCGGCGGGAGGCACATGGCAAAAGCCGGTGTGGAACTTGAACTCGACATGACCGCCCATTCGGTCATCGGATTTTCGGATGTGGTGAAGAGCCTGCTGAAGTTCAGGCGCATCTTCCACAGACTGCTGGCATTGGCTGCCGACCGCACCCCGGATGCCGTCGTCTGCATCGATTTCTCCGGTTTCAACCGCCGCCTGGCCCACGCCATCAGGCAGCGTGCCAGATCATCCCCTTCCCTGTTCAATAACTGGAACCCGCGCCTCATCCAGTTTGTCTCCCCGCAGGTTTGGGCGTCGCGCCCGGGCCGGGCCACTTTCATGGCGCGGGATTACGACCTCCTGCTCTCCATCTTCCCGTTCGAGAAGGAATGGTATGCCCGCCACGCACCCGATCTCCGGGTTGAATTTGTCGGCCACCCGATCGTTGACCGGCATGCGTCCAGGCCGCCGGGAGCCTCGAACCGACCGCTGGACATGCGCCACCCGCTGGTGCTCCTCCTGCCGGGCAGCAGAACGGGCGAGCTGAGGCGACATCTCCCGGTCATGCTTCCGGCTTTCCAGACCATCGCCGGGGCCATTCCAGGCGCCCAGGGGTTGATGGTTCTGCCGAACGAGGCCCTCATGCGCCAGGCCCGGGCCATGGTCCTGCCGCACGGGTTGGAACTGCGCTGCGGAGGCCTCCCGGAGGCGCTGGCAAATGCCTCCATCGCCATCGCATCCACAGGAACAGTCACCATGGAATGCGCCTGGTTCGGCGTGCCCACCGTCGCAATCTACAAAACCTCCTGGAGCACCTACCAGATCGGCAAACGCCTGGTCACGGTCCGCTTCATTGCCATGCCCAACATCCTCGCCGATCGCGAGGTCTTCCCGGAATTGATTCAGGATGCCGCCACTCCCGGCCGGATCGCCACGGCCACCCTGGACTTGCTGCGCGACCCCGCCCGCCATGCCGATGTGAAAAACTCACTGGTGCAGGTTGCAAAGAACCTCGGCGGTCCGGGCGCATCACAAAGAGCCGCGGATGCAATCCTCCACCTTTCTGGACTGGATGGTTGACCGGAGTGCACATTAGCCGCAAATCACAATAAAACAGCAGGACTGGTAAATCATGTTGGACAGCCAGAAAAAGACCGAACGCAACGACATTCCCCGCAAGACCATCTACCGGCTTTCGGTTTACCTCCGTTGCCTGGCCCGGCTGAAGGACAACCAGATGGAGACCGTCTCCAGTGAGGCACTGGCGAAGGTTGCCGGGGTCAAACCCACCCAATTGCGCAAGGATCTCGCCTATCTGGGCCACTTCGGCACCCGCGGCCTGGGCTATGATGTGCTCGAACTTTCCCGAAAAATCTCGGAGGAACTGGGCACCTCCCGCCTCCAGCCGGTGGTGTTGATCGGCGTGGGAAACCTCGGGAGAGCGCTGCTCTCCTACAGGGGATTTGAAAAGGAGGGATTCGAGATTGTGGCGGCGTTCGATGTGGATGAATCCCCTCCCCAGAAGCAGACGGCCCGCCCGGTTCTGGACATGCGGGAACTCCCCGAATATGTCAGGAAACACCATGTGCGCATGGCGATCCTCAGCGTTCCCGCCGCCGCTGCCCAGGAGGTGACGAACCAACTGGTGGACTACGGGATCATGGGGATACTGAATTTTTCCCCGATCGTCCTGGATGTGCCTGAATCCGTGATGGTCAACAACGTCAACCTCGCCATCGAACTGGAAAACCTGAGCTATTTCATCCACCCAAGACACTAAGACCGCCCCCCCCGTTCAGGGAGGCCAGCATGGCAGCTGCATCCGGTGCGCGCCGCAGGGCTTCCAGATAGCCGGGCACCTGTCCCAGTCGGGCAATGCCCGCCATCAGATGCAGATAAGCGGTCGATTCGGTTGCAGGAACCGCCACAAGGAAGACGATGTCCACCCGGGATTCACTCCCCGGATTCCAAACCACCGGTTCAGGTGTCCGCCCCAGAGCGAACTGCAACTGCCTCACCCCGGCCAGCCGCGAATGCGGCACCACCAACCCGCTCCCCACCAGCGATGCGCCGAGCATCTCGTGATTCAGCGCCCCCTGGTAAAAGGCCAGAAGATCGGGGATACAGCCCTCCCGGTGCAGGACGTGGCTCAGTTCATTGATGATGGCGACGGGATCCCGTCCCGCCAACTCCGGTACCATCAATGCCTCACTCGTGCAAACACCAACAGGCACTCCTGTCTGATGGGCAATGGCCCCCTCAGTCGGCATTTTCAACCGCCTTGTCCTCCGCCTTCCCGGCAACCTTCCGCTTCCCCGGGTGCTTGGGTATCTTCACGCCTTTGACCTTCCTGGCAGGGGCAACCGCTACCGCAACTGCCGGAACCTCCTCCGTCTGCGGGACCAGAAGCAGATAGCGTCCGCACATCTCACAGAGCCGGAGGTCAGTGCCCTGCATCAGGGTGTTGATCGTGCCGATGGGTAATCGCATATGACATCCGGTGCACACCTGATTTTTGACCAGAGCCACACCCTTCTTACCCCTCGATACAAGCCGGTCATAGTGCGCAAGCACTTGCGAAGGAACCAGAACCCGCAACGCCTCAACCTCCGCCATCGCGGGCTTCCCCGGCGGCTCTTGAAATTGGATCGCCTGCAGTTTCAGCAAATTGTTCAGCAACTCTTTCATGATGGATGACCGTCCGCTAGTCTCGTGCCAGAAATCATCCAAAAATCACAATTCATTGCGCCTGAACAGCCTAAAATAAAACCGACCCGTTGGATGTCATTTTCACCGCATGCACAAAGCCGGAAAAGTGCAAAAAATGCACATACCCGGGGGTCTCTGTGCAAGCCCGCCACGCAAACCGACCCCCGGTCACTCCGACCCGGCGTCCCCATCAAGCAGTCGATATTGTTTGAGCTTGTATTGCAGTGTCCGGCGGCTGATTCCGAGACTTAGGGCGGCGGCATCCCGGTTCGGAGTGACATGTGCGAGGGTCTGCTGGATCAGCAGTTTCTCGACCTCAGCAAGAGGCGTTCCTGGACGCACGCTGAAGGTGACCGTCGTGCGGTCATAATCCCGGAGAAACTCAGGCAGGTGGACCAGTTCCACAACCGATTCGCGGCAGGTGATAACCAACCGCTCCGCCAGGTTCCTCAGTTGCCGGACATTTCCGGGCCAGGGGAATCGCAGGAAGAGTTGGATCGCATCGCTGGACAGCCTCTTGCGGCGGCGCTTGTGCTTGGCGGAAAACTGATCAAGGAAGAGCTCCACCAGAAGCGGGATATCCTCCGGCCGGTCGCGCAACGGCGGCATCTGGATCGGCACGATCTGGAGGCGGTAGAGAAGGTCCTCCCGAAACCTGCCGTTCCGGACTTCCTCATGGAGGTTCTTATTTGTCGCGGCAATCACGCGGACATCCACCCGGATCAATTCCGCCCCCCCAACCATCCGGAAGGCATGATCCTCAAGCACACGCAACAAATCGCCCTGCCCCTTGGGGGACAGATCCCCGATCTCATCAAGAAAAAGCGTCCCGCCATCCGCGAGTTGAAATCGTCCCGGCTTGTTCGCCACGGCACCGGTGAAAGCCCCCTTCGCATGCCCGAACAGTTCGGCCTCGAGCAACGTCTCGGGAAGCGCCGCGCAATTCACGGAAACAAAAGGGCGGTCACGCCGCTGACTTTGTGCGTGCACCGAGCGGGCCACAATCTCCTTCCCCGTACCGCTTTCCCCCTCAATCAGGACGGTCACGTCACTTCTAGAAACCTCATTCACCAGGGTGACAACCGCCCTTAGCACGGCACTTTCCCCTATCAACAACCCCGGATCGGTGCCGCTCCGCAGGCGCAAACGCAATTCGCTGTTTTCCGCAACCACCGCCTGAAATTGCAGGGCCTTCTCCACAAGCGCCCTCAGGCGCCGCACGTCAATGGGTTTGGACAGATAGTCATAGGCCCCACCTTTCATTGCCTCGACCGCATTTTCAACGGTTCCGTAGGCCGTCATCAGGATGATCAGGGTGTCCCGGGCGCGGGACCGGACCTCGGCCATGAGATCCAGACCAGTGGACCCCGGCATTTTCATGTCGGAGATGACCAGATTGTAGAGCTTGTCTCCCAGCAGTTTCAGGGCATCCCCGGCGCTCGTCGCGGCATCAACGACATACCCCTCCCGACGCAGGGCCTCCTGCAGTCCTGCGCAGAGGCCCTGTTCGTCGTCCACCACCAGAATTTTAATGTTCGTCTTCTCCATCCCAACTCCTACTGCGCCGGATCCCGCAGGGGCAGCATCACAATGAACACAGCCCCGCCCGTCTCCCGGTTCCCGGCCTCAAGGGTGCCCCGGTGGGCAACAATGATCTGCTGGGCAATCCACAAACCCAGCCCGTGGCCCTCCGCCTTCGTGGTGAAGTAGGGCTCAAAGATCGAACCCAGTTTTTCCGGCGGAATCCCCGGTCCGTCATCCAGCACCTCAAGCCGCATCCTCCCCGCCTCCTTCACAACCCGGATCTCAACCCGCCCCCCCTTCCCCACCGCCTGAATGGCGTTGATCACCAGATTCAACAAGGCCTGCATGAGCCGGACCGGATCTGCCATGAATTCTGGAGATGGCTCAACAGTGGCAAGCAATTGCACCCCCCGGGATTCCGCCTCGGGGCGGAGCAACTCGCACACCCTCCCCACCACCTTCTCAAGGTGGGTCAACTCGGGATCGATCGCTGAGGGACTGGCCAGCCGCAGGAACCGCTCCACAATGGTCTTGAGTCGGTGTAATTCACCCTGGATAAGTTCCAGGCGTGGCGAGAGTTTTTGAAGCAGATCGGGCTCCACCCCCAACAGATCCTCCTCGAGCAACTGAAAATGGATGTCCACGGAACTGAGCGGATTGCGGATTTCATGGGCCAGCCGCCCAAGCAATCGGGCCAGCAGGTCTCGCTTCTCCGCCAAAGCAGCTTCCACCGCTGGCGGCTTGGGTATCGCACGTTCCACTGCGAACACTCTATGCGCTTAAAGGCATTCCGTCGAGATTACCCTCATCCGCAAGATCTCTCCCAGCCTTGCCCGGGGGCGGTTCTTGCACTAGCCTCCGGTTGCGTGATGGGTTTTTCTTTTATCTTTCTGGGATCCGGCACTTCACAGGGCGTTCCTGTGATTGGGAAGGACTATGACCCATCCTTTCTCGCCAATCCAAAGAACCACCGCACGCGCCCGTCCATCTACATCGAAACCGCCCAAACCCGGCTTGTGGTCGATACCACTCCGGAGTTTCGATTGCAGATGCTCCGGGAAAAGCTGGGTTACCTCGATGCCGTCCTAATCACCCATTCCCATGCGGATCATATCATGGGGATGGATGACTGTCGGCGTGTCTGCGACCTGCGCGGCGGAACGACCCTCCCAATCCACGCCAGCGAGTCCACCATGAAGGATCTCCGCAGGGTGTTCATCTACGCCTTCCATGAGGGCCCCTGGCCAATCGGCTACTTCATGCCGGTCGAACGGATCATCGATGGCCCGTTCAGCATCGGCGACCTTGAGATCACCCCCCTCCCGCTGCCCCATGGTCGCATCCAGGTGCTCGGGTTTCTGTTCACCCAGCAGGGACGGAAGCGTCTCGCATACCTGAGTGACTGCAAAGAGGTGCCCCAGGAGAGCATCGACAAAATCCAGGGGGTCGAAATTGCGGTGCTGGATGCCCTCCGCCGGGCGCCACATCCCACCCACATGTGCCTGGATGAGGCCTTGGCAACCGCCCGCCGGATCGGTGCTGAGCGGACCTATTTCACCCACCTGACCCACGATTATGACCACGACCTTGCCCAACAGGAACTCCCCCCGGGAGTGGATCTGGCCTACGACGGCCTGCGCGTGGAAGGACATTGAACTGCCCGCGGGGATGGCAAGCCCCCACCCGCCCAATCCGATACCGACCCCAAAGACATGTTGAACCGAATCCCCCCGGGAATGTCCATGTAACCAGCGAATGAATTCCATTATTCTTTTTATCGCCACAGCCCTCTGGGCCATGTGCACGGTTTCTGCCTCCGGGGGACCGGACAGTCTGGCTGCCTCCCCGGCAATCAAGCCGACCTCCGCAAACTCCGGTAGGGAAGTCGTGGTGGTCTTCAACACGCGGGTCCCTGAGTCGAAGGAGATCGCATCCCACTATGCCTCGGCACGCGGGGTCCCTGCCGATCAAATCATCGGATTCGACCTGAGCACCGAGGAGGAGATAAACCGCACCGAGTTTCGGACCCGTCTGCAACTCCCCCTTTATCAGGCTCTGCAGGATCGCAAACTATGGAGGGTTGGCGAACGGCCGCCCTTCCCTGGAACCAACCAGGCGCCAGTGAGTGACAAGGTCGTTCTGGAATCAAAGATCCGCTATGCGGTCCTCTGTTATGGCGTGCCCGTGCGGATCCAGAAGGATCCCACAGTCCGGGAGGATGCTGCGGAAAAAATGCGTCCCGAAATGCAGCGCAATGAGGCGGCGGTGGACAGCGAACTGGCCTTTCTTCCCCTGCTCGAGAGAAAACTCCCGATCAGCGGGCCCCTCAACAATCCCGTTTACGGCTCCACCAACCTGGCCGCCCTGCACCCCACCAACGGCATCCTCATGGTTGCCCGGCTGGACGGCCCAACGCCGCAAATCGCCCGTGCACTGGTGGACAAGGCCATGCAGGCCGAAACCAACGGACTCTGGGGGAACAGCTATTTCGACCTCCGCAACACCACCGAGGAGGGGTATCGCACGGGCGATAATTGGATCCGCAACGCCTCGGAAATATCGAAACACCTCGGTTTTGAAACCATGGTGGACACCAATGCAGGCACCTTCACCGCCAGCTATCCGATGGATCACATAGCCTATTATGCGGGCTGGTATGATGAGAATGTCAGCGGCCCCTTCGCCCAGCCTGATGTGGACTTCGTTCCAGGTGCCTTTGCCTACCATCTCCACTCCTTCAGTGCCGGCACCCTCCGAACCACGACCCGCCACTGGGTGGGGCCTCTCCTGAACAAGGGTGCAACCATCACCATGGGCACCGTTTACGAACCCTATCTGGCCGGGACCCCCGACATCAGCACCTTCACCTCCCGGTTCCTGTTCCACGGGTTCAGTTTCGGCGAGGCGGCCTGCGCATCCCAATCCGTTCTGTCCTGGATGACCACAGTCGTGGGAGACCCCCTTTACAAACCGTTCACCCGCACCCCGGAACAGCTTCATGACCAGTTCATGCGCACGGAAAACCCCCTGATGGAGTGGTATTATGCCCGGCTGATGAACATCAACCTGATCAACGGCAAACCCCTTTCCGTTTGCGTCACGATGCTGGAGGACCTGGGCCTCACAAAGACAAGTTGCATTCTCTCCGAAAAACTGGCCAGCCTTTACTGGACGATCGGAAAACCTTCGTCATCCCTCTTCACCTACAACCGCGCCCTCAGCCTGGCTTCATCACCGCAACAGAAGCTTCGCATTCTCATGGAACGTATTTCGAGATACACAGAAAGCGGCCAGGACTCCGAGGCCCTTGCCGATTACGCCACGATTCTGAAAACCTTCCCGGACCATGGCGACAAACTTTCCCTCTACCGCAGGATGCTCCCGCTCGCGACGAAGCTGAACCGCAGGGAGGACCAGGAAACATACACGGCTGAAATTGAAAGACTCACAGGAAAGAAATGACTGATCCAGCATGCCCCCCCTCCCAGGAACCCCGCAATGAGTGGTTTTGAACGCCGTTTCAGTGGAATTGGCCGCCTTTATTCCGCCCGGGGACTCCAAAAGCTCCAGTCCGCCCACGTTTGCGTGGTGGGTCTCGGGGGGGTCGGATCATGGGTCGTGGAAGCCCTCGCACGATCAGGCATCGGCCAGTTGACACTTCTGGATCTGGATGATGTCTGCATCACCAATACCAACCGCCAGCTCCACGCCGTTCAGGAGGAACTTGGGAAACCAAAGGTTGAGGCCATGGCGCGAAGAGTCGCGGCAATCAACCCCGATTGCACCATCCACGCACACCATTCCTTCTTCCTCAAATCCAACGCCGATGCCATGCTCTCGCCCCGGTTCGACTATGTTATCGATGCCATTGATTCCCCCTCCCTCAAGGCCCTCCTGATTTCAATGTGCCTTCAGCGCTCCCTGCCCATCATTACCATCGGCGGAGCGGGCGGAAGACGGGATCCGACCCAGATAGAGGTCACTGATCTTTCAGCCTCCAGCCATGACCGTCTGCTCATGGCCGTGCGCCGTCTCCTGCGCCGCGAACACAGCTTTCCACGAAACAACAAACCCTTTGGCGTGGAGTGCGTCCTCTCACGCGAGCCAGCCGTGTTCCCTGCAAAGGATGGCACGGTCTGCATGCAGCGCCCGGAAAACCCTGATCTGCGACTTGATTGCAGAAGCGGCTACGGCACCGCCACCTTCGTCACCGGCACCTTCGGATTCATCGCCGCCGCACGCGTGGTCGGAGCCATCACCCAGCCGACCGCGGAATCCCCCCAAACAGTCTCTTGAAATTCGCCTCCACCCGCCCGGCGAGTTCCGGGGCGGGACACCCGAGAAACTCAGCCACAAACTGATACACAGCCCCGAGATTGGCAGGGTGGTTCACCGGCTTTCCATCGGATGTTTGCGGCAGCGGATAAGTCACCCGTTCCGCAGGCATGGATTGGTCAGGCGCATCCGTCTCGATCAGCAACCGGTCCGGTGGCACCTGCAAAAAACCCTCCCGCTGTCGGATCTTGCGGTCATGGGCATAATAACCCGGGAACGAAAAGTAGGCGCCCATTGCTGCCAGATCCGGAATCATCTCGGGGGGACCTCCGAAAGAATGGAGCAGGAAACCACACGCCGGTCTCGGCCCTGCATCCAGACATTTGACAAGCCTGCCCCAGGCCTGGATGCAATGGATGCTCGCAGGCACATTCCGCTCCGCAGCCATCCCCAGCTGGGTTCGGAACACCCGCTCCTGATCTTCCAGATCATGCCCCTTCACCCACCCGTCCAAACCGATCTCCCCCACCGCCGATGGCACAGCATCCAGACAATCGGCAAGCCGCGCCTCCCAGTTGCTGCTCCGCTCCCGAACCCACCACGGATGATACCCAAACGACGGAAGCACCTCCGGATTGCTGCGAGCCAACTCCATCACCCGTGGCCAATCCTCCTCTGTCGTCCCATTCACCACCATCAACGCCACATTCTCCCGGCGCAGCGCCCCCCACATCCCCGCACGATCCTCCCCCAACCGCACATCCTGCAAGTGGTTGTGCGCGTCATACAACTTCATCTCGATACCAGTGGACACGCTTGAAAACTAACATCAAAGGCCCCCAAAACGCAAAACCAACCCAACCCAAAGCGATCTCAGGCGAAATGCCCCCTTTTTTTCACGATCCTAGACTTTTTGGGCAAGATGGCGCATGATTAGGCAACCAAGGACCCTTGGGTCCCAATAACTATGGATGAACTACTACCCAATCCGGATTCCGCTTCCGGAGCACCACCCACGGTGCGCATGTCATTTTTCGCAAGGCTCCTGAATGTCTTCGCCATCCCGGGAGATGTGTTTCAAGACGTCAAAACATCGCCAAAATCCGTCGCAAACTGGCTCATACCCATCCTCATCTCGGCGGTCGTCGGTTCGCTTTCAGCCATTGTCATTTTCTCACAGCCCAATATCCAGCAACAGATTAAGGAAGCCCAGGCTAAGACATTTGATCAGCAGGTGAAGGACAAGAAGATCACCCGGGAACAAGCAGACCAGATGGTGGCCATGACAGAAAAATTCACCGGGCCTGCAATGATGAAAACCATCGGGGTGATCGGAAGCTCGATCGCCAGTTTCGTCAGGGTATTCTGGTGGGGGTTGGTCATCTACCTCATCGGACAGTGGTTTTTGAAGGTTCGAATACCCTATTTCAAGGCCGTGGAGGTGGCCGGCTTGAGCATCATGATCGCCGTGTTGGGGGCTGTGGTGGCACTCTTGCTTGTGGTTAATCTGGAGAAACTCACAGCTGGACCAAATCTGGGTCTGGCGGTGAAGGACTTTGATATGAACAGCAAGGGGCATCTGGCACTGGGAGCGGCCAATATCTTCTCCTTCTGGTTTGTGACAGTGATTTCCATAGGTCTCTCGAGGCTGGCGGAAGTGCCTTTGGCCCGTGCGCTCTTCCTCGTGTTCGGTTATTGGGTGCTTCAGGAGTTTCTCCTGATCGGCATTGGGATGGGCCAGATGGCCTTGTGAGGGTGAGTCGCAGGAAATAGTTGAAACAAAACAGCTCCAGCCGTGTCTTAGAACTGGATTTTCAAGATGTCTAAAACAAAAAATGGCCGCAAGGTAGTCGTGTTCACGCTGATTGGTGTCATCCTGATTGGGGGCACAGCAGCGGCGTTCCTCCGCAAACGGGAACCGGTCGTCACCGTCCAGACTGAAAAAGTGGCCCGTCGCACCATCACAGAACTGGTAGTCGCCAACGGCAAGATCCAACCCGTCACCCAGGTCAAGATCAGCCCCGAAGTGAGCGGTGAAATCATTGAACTGCCCGTAAAGGAGGGCCAGAGCATCAAAAAGGGGGACCTGATCCTCAAGATCAAGCCGGACTTCTACATCGCCAGCAAAAACCAGGCAGATGCGAGCTACAAATCCTCCCTCTCGGGTCAGGCCACTGCAGAGGCGAACCTTGCCAAGGCGGAGGCGGAATTCAAACGCCACGAGGAACTGTTCCAGCGAAAGCTCATCTCGGATTCGATCTTTTTGGAATATTCGACCGCTCTGGAAATCGGGAGGGCCCAACTGTCCGGAT
This sequence comes from uncultured Verrucomicrobia subdivision 3 bacterium, assembly GCA_903913865.1. Lineage (GTDB taxonomy): Bacteria > Verrucomicrobiota > Verrucomicrobiia > Limisphaerales > UBA8199 > UBA693. The sequence goes on along the minus strand of CAIWMU010000009.1, from coordinate 20,552 downwards.
CCAAGCACCAGGTGGCCATGGCCAAGGCGCTGCTGGCCCGGGCTGAGGAGGAACTGGCCAAAACCACCATGGTTTCCCCCATCACAGGAACCATTAGCAAACTCAACTCCCAACTCGGCGAACGGGTCGTGGGCACCGCCACAATGGCCGGCACTGATGTCATGATCATCGCAGACCTGAATGAGATGGAGGCGCGGGTGGACATTGGCGAGATCGACGTGGTTCTCATCCAACCCGGACAGCATGCCCGGCTTGAGGTGGATGCCTTCAAGGACAGGAAACTAAACGGAACGGTGACCGAAATCGCCAATTCCAGCAAGGGATCGGCCTTCAGCAGTGGCTCTTCAACAGATGCCACGAAATTCGAGGTCCGCATCCGTGTCACAGAAAAAGAACAGTTCCGCCCGGGCATGTCCGTCACTGCGGAAATTGAGACACGGTCCCGAACGAACGTGCTGACCGTGCCAATTGCCAGCGTCACGACCCGCATGCCCAAGGACAAGAAGGCGGACGCCTCAACAGGCGGGACCAATACACCCCCTGCCGCCAACGCTGCTCCCGAAACAGCCTCCGGGGAGAAGTCGGACAAGAAGGGCAAGGACACCGTGAAGCCTCAGGAAGTGGTCTTCCTGACGAATGGGGAGCAGGCAAAAATGGCCCGGGTAAAGATCGGCATCAGCGACGATTCCTATTGGGAGATCACCGATGGTTTGAAGGAGGGGGACGAGGTTGTTTCGGGCGGTTATCGCGCCATCAGCCGCGACCTTGAGGACGGCAAGAAGATCAAGAAGGGAATCCCCGAAGTATCCAAGGAAAAGGGATCGGAGAAACCCACCTGATGACTGTGGCGTGGTTTACTCCATTCAGGACCAATTCCACAACGATCCCGGACCAGACCATTTCATCCCATGCCACTGATCAGGCTTGATAAAATCTCCCGTCGCTACCAGATGGGCTCGGAGACGATCCACGCCCTGCGCGAGGTTTCAGTTGGCATTGAGCGGGGCGAGTATGTCGCCATCATGGGACCCTCAGGCTCCGGAAAATCCACACTGATGAATCTGGTCGGCTGCCTCGACACTCCCACATCAGGACAATACGAACTCAACGGAGTGCAGGTGGGGCAGATGGATGACAACCAGCTTGCCGAAATCCGGAACCGCGAAATCGGCTTCATTTTCCAAACTTTCAACCTGCTGCCAAGGTCTGACGCCCTCCGCAACGTGGAACTGCCGCTCATCTACGCTGGGGTGCCTGCAGCGGAGCGGCGGGAGATCGCCCAGACAACCTTGCGAAACGTGGGCCTTGGTGACCGCATGCACCACCGCCCCAATGAACTCTCGGGCGGCCAGAGGCAGCGTGTCGCAGTGGCCCGGGCCCTCGTCAATAAACCCTCACTGCTCCTCGCGGATGAGCCCACCGGCAACCTCGACACAAAGACCGGCAACGAGATCCTTGCACTGTTCGAGGAACTCTCCCTCCAGGGCAACACGATCATCATCGTCACCCATGAGGAGGATGTCGCCAGGCACGCACGCCGGATCATCCGCATCCGGGATGGCCTGATCGCCAGCGACGAACCCGTGACCGACCGGCTGCGGCCGACCCCGACCACACCCACGGCACCGACAGACTCCTGATTCCTCCCGCACATGAACATTTTCACCGAGTTCAAGGAGGGAATGAGCATTTCCTGGGGCGCCATTCGCGCCAACAAGATGCGCTCAATCCTTACCACGCTCGGAATTGTGATCGGGATTCTCACGGTGACCCTCATGGGCACCGCCATTGAGGGGCTGAACTCCGCATTTCTGAGCAGCATCTCCTTCATCGGGGCGGATGTCCTCTACGTTCACAGGTACAATTGGATGGCCCATTCCCACGAGGAATGGATGAAAATGCAGAAGCGCTGGCCCATCACTCTCGCACAGGGTGCGATGCTGGAAAAAAGCCTGACTCTGGCCCGGGCGGTCACCCCGTCTGCGGATGCCCAGCTGCCGATCAAGTTTAACAACCGTCGTTCAGACAGCGTCCGCATCGTCGGAACCACGGAGGGCTTCCTCGTGACAAGCGGCATCGGAATCTCGCAAGGGCGGTTCATGTCCCCCACCGAGATCGAAGGGGGGCGACCGGTCTGTGTGCTGGGAACCGATGTGTCCAGCAACCTGTTCCAGCATGGATCAGCCCTCGGAAACAAGGTGAGGATCGGCAATAGCTCGTTCGAGGTGGTCGGCGTTCTGGAGAAACAGGGCAGCTTTCTGGGACAGATGAGCCTCGACAATCAGGCGATCATTCCACTGAAGCAGTTCATCGCCTCATTCCAGAGCAACCCGGATTTTACGATTCAGGTGAAGGTGAAGCAGCTGGAGCAACTGGATGACGCGCGTGAGGAACTCCGTGTTGCCATGCGAAAAATCCGCCGTCTTGCCCCGAATGACCCCGATGATTTCGCCATCAACCAGCAGGATCAATTCGTCGAGATGTTCCACAAAGTAGCCGGGACCATCGCGGCTGTCGGCCTGTTCATCACCGGCCTTTCCCTGTTCGTTGGCGGGATTGGGATCATGAACATCATGTTTGTCTCGGTCGCGGAACGGACCCGGGAGATTGGCATCCGAAAGGCAATTGGCGCCAAGCGGAGAACGATCATGATGCAGTTTCTGATCGAGGCGGCTACCATCTGTCTCCTCGGCGGACTCATCGGCCTCGCACTGGCCTGGCCCATAACCTTCATCATCCAAAAGTTTCTCCCGGCCACCCTTTCGATGACGGTCATGGGCATCGCAATCGCCGTGTCCCTCGTAACAGGCGTCCTTTCCGGCTTTTTCCCGGCCTGGCGTGCCGCCTGCATGAACCCGGTGGACGCACTCCGCAATGAATGATCACCCGACACCGGAGATGCCAGACGACACAAGCCCCGCCCTCCGAAGGTGGAACCGGTAATCCCAAATGATTCCCAAACGCTACACCATTTTGTGGGGTGAACTCCGGGAGAGCTTCAGCATGGCAATGGGTGCTCTCACCTCCCATAAACTCCGCTCCGCCCTGACCCTCCTCGGTGTGCTCATTGGGGTTTTCTCAATCATCGTCGTGATGACCGCCATGCGCGTCATGCAGGGCGACATCGAGCAGCAGATCAGCCAGTTGGGATCGCAGACCTTCATGGTCCAGAAAATGCCCGGGATTTTCTTCGGGGGCCCCGAGGGTTACGAAAAATTCTGGCGCCGCAAAAACATCACCCTCGCGCAGGGATTGCAACTGGAAAGCAAGGCCACCCTGGCCCGTAGCGTGGGAATTGAAACGACTTTCTGGGGCGGCCAGGTGGAAACCCAATACAAGAAAACAGCCCCCAACGTCCAACTTTTCGGCGAAACCCCTGGCAGCTTCGTTGCGCGCAACTGGATTCCCGAGGAGGGTCGCCTGTTGCTCGATATGGATGTGGATAACGCCCGGGATGTCTGCGTGCTGGGCAATTCCCTCGCAACCGATGTTTTCCCAAACATCAACCCTGTGGGCCACCGGATCAAGATCAACGGCATCAATTACACAGTCGTGGGGGTGCTGGAAAAGAAGGGTGGATCCCTGGGTGGCGATCAGGACAACTTCGTGATCGTTCCAGTGACCACCGGCTTGAATCGGTTCGGACGCTGGAACCGCAGCTTGAACCTGCTGGTGCAGGCGCGGGATCAGGCATCCTATGAGGACACCGTCGAACAGGTCCGCGGGATCATGCGTGTTGCCCGGAAAGTCCCGCCCGGCGGGGATGACGATTTCGAGATCTTTTCAAACGACTCACTGATCTCCCAGTTCAATTCCTTCACCCTCGCGGTGCGGGTGGGGGTGGCCGTGATCAGTTCCATCTCCCTCCTCGCTGCGGGTGTCGGAATCATGAACATCATGCTCGTCTCGGTCACGGAACGTACCCGCGAAATCGGCATCCGGCGGGCCATCGGCGCCAAAAAGCGCAATATCATGACCCAGTTCATCATGGAGGCAGTCGTGATTTGTGAAGTCGGAGGGATCATGGGGGTGATCCTTGGCATTCTAGGCGGAAACGCCACATCCTACTTCCTCAAACTCGCCCCGGTCGTGCCGCTTGATTGGGCCGCACTCGGGCTGGTGATCTGCTCCATCGTCGGAATCGTCTTTGGCACCTATCCAGCCTACAAGGCGGCCAATCTGGACCCGATCGAATCACTCCGCTACGAATAGGCCCAGAGGACGGCACATCCGCGCGGCCTCAAACTTCATCCTTCGATGCGGGTTCCGCTGGAAACCCGGAATGACATCTGCCAGAATTCCCCACGGAAAAAGCAGAGCACCATGACTGTGAACGAATCCACCGCACCAGCCCCATCCGATCAACCGGCCCCCATTCACCGGCGTCGGCCCCGTTACTCGGGAAAATACCCCCGGAAATTCACCGAAAAATACAAGGAACACTCGCCTGAACGTTACGCCGAGACCGTCGCCAAAGTGCTCGCATCCGGCAAGACCCCGGCAGGCACGCACAGGCCCATCATGGTGGAGGAGGTATTGCAGGCGCTGGCACCCGTCCCGGGCGATCTCGCAGTGGATTGCACTCTGGGCTATGGCGGCCACACCACCGCGATTCTTGAAAAAATCGTGCCGGGCGGACGACTCCTCGGATTGGATGCCGATCCGCTGGAGTTGCCCAGAACCGAATCACGACTCAGGGCTGCGGGCTTCGGCCCCGAAGTTCTGCAGGTCCTCAGAAGCAATTTTGCAGGACTCCCCAAAGCCCTCCAGCAGGTTGAGTTTCCCCACGCCAACGTGATCCTTGCCGATCTGGGTGTCTCATCCATGCAGCTAGATGATCCCGCCCGCGGCTTCACCAGCAAGTTCGCGGGACCCCTCGACATGAGGATGAACCCGGACCGGGGCCAACCCGCATCCCGCCTCGTTGAAAAAGCCTCCGTGGAAACCCTTGCCACCCTGTTTGAGGAAAATGCTGATGAGCCTCGCGCGCGTCTTCTCGCAGAGCGGCTGGCTGGCAAAACCTTCGCAACGACCACAGAACTGGCATTCACCGTTCGCGGCGCCATGCCCGGTGTGGATCAGGAAACACGCGAACTCACCGTGCGCCGGGTTTTCCAGGCACTGCGGATCGCCGTGAACGAGGAGTTTTCAGCCCTTGAAAATCTCCTCCGCCACCTGCCCTCCGCGCTCGCACCTGGAGGCCGCGTGGCGATCCTGACATTCCATTCCGGTGAGGATCGGCGGGTCAAAAAGCACTTTGCCGCAGGTCTGGCTTCCGGAATCTATTCGGAGATCTCCCCGGAAGTGCTGCGCGCCTCCCCGGATGAACGGCAGGCAAATCCCCGGTCATCCTCTGCCAAACTCCGTTGGGCAAGGCGTGCAGAAGCAACCGAGATAGGGTAAGAAACCGGCAGTCAGGCATGTCAGTTTGCTTCGAAGCCGCTGCCTTAAAGAAAAAGCCCGGACAAAAAATTGTCCGGGCCTCGAAAAATCCAAAATCTGGATCTATTGCTACAACTTAGTAGCGCTCGCGACGGCCACCGCCGCCGCCACCACCGCCACCACCGCGGAAATCGCGGCGAGGACCACCACCACCGCCACCGCCGGCGGGACGATCTTCGCGGGGACGTGCGATATTGACCGTAAGAGGACGGCCACCGAGATCTTTGCCGTGCAGGGCATCGATCGCCTTTTGCGCCTCTTCAGGCGTGCTCATCGTAACAAACCCAAAGCCACGAGGACGGCCGGTTGCCCGGTCCATCATCAAATTGGCTTCCACCACGCTGCCATAGGCCGAAAAGGCGTCTTGAAGGTCATTTTCCGTAAGACTAAAGGAAAGATTCCCTACAAACATTTTTGCACTCATCTATTTATCGTTCGTCCGAGACCGACTCTGCTTTATCCAGACTGTTCCCGCTTATCGGGTTTCAAATCATCACTGAACCGAGTTCACCTGAAGATTTCCATGCCGTGGAATCGACAATCTATCTACCAGACAAGCAGGACTTTGACATTTATGCCAGAAATAGCAAGCACTAAGAATCACAAAAATTTCTCCAGGGTTGTGGAACAGCTTCCCAATGGGTCATGCCCCGGCCGAATAAGGATGGATTCCTGCCGGAACATCCTCAGCCCCCACCACACCCTCTCCCTGGGAACACGATTCCACTGGCGCGTAACCCACTGATTTGGCACGGTGAAAAGTGTCACGAATAGCTTGGCCCCCAACGGGAGGGTAAGTCCCATGACCGGATCCGAGCACACGTGCCCCATCAACTTGCAAACCATGCGCATCATGACGGTCCTCAGATACGGTTGCATCCTGGCGGTTTGCTCTCAGGCATTCTGCCCGTCCACAGCATCGGCAGCAAAGGCCTCCGGAACCCGGCCTAACATCCTCCTGATCCTTGCCGACGACCTTGGATATTCTGATCTGGGCTGTTACGGCGGAGAAATCCCGACCCCCAGCATCGACCGTATTGCTAAAGGTGGAGTCCGGTTCTCCGACTTTTACAATTCGGCCCGGTGTTGCCCTTCCCGTGCCTCCCTCATGACCGGGTTGCACCCCCACCAGGCAGGAGTCGGAGATATGACCACAGGAAAGCCTGACTCCAGCCGGGGCCCGGCCTATACCGGACACCTCCTTCCGAATTGCAGCACCGTCGCGGAGATGCTTGCCGGGGCTGGCTATTCCACATGGATGGTCGGCAAGTGGCACCTTGGCAATCCCGGCCCCATTGCGCGTGGTTTCCAAAACTACTACGGTTTCCGCAACTTCATTTCCCACTCGGAAACCCAGTGGGACCCCTCGAAATACGAGCGGCTGCCCTCGGGAAGCAGACCCGAGTTGGCCTATCCGGATGGGGGATTCTATGCCACAGACGTCTTCACGGACTACGCCCTTGAGTTCCTCAAACAGGCCCGCCAGCAAAAAACAGGAGCGGGCTCCAAACCGTGGTTCCTCTACCTGGCCCATTCCTCGCCACATTTTCCGATCCACGCCCCAAGATCCAGCATCGAAAAGTTCATGCCACTTTATCGCCGGGGATGGGATGTTCTCCGTGACGAACGATTCGCGCGGATGAAAAAGCTCGGCCTCATCCCCGGCAACACCACACTCCCTCCCCGGGAATTGGTTCCGGTGGATCGCAGCGATATTGCCAACGGTTTCCCGGGACTCCAAAACCCGGCGTGGGATTCCCTGCCGGATGACCGCCGCGAGGACCTCGCCCGCCGGATGGCCACCTTCGCTGCCATGGTGGATCATATTGATCAGGGAGTCGGACGTCTCATCGAAGATTTGAAACGAAACGGGGAACTCGCCAGAACGATCATCCTTTTCCTGAGCGACAATGGTGCCTGTTACGAATGGGGGCCGTTTGGGTTTGATGGGGGATCACGCCAGGGCAAAACAACTCTCCACACGGGTGCGGAACTGGAACAAACCGGACAACGGGACAGCTTCCAATCCTATGGATCCGCCTGGGCGAACCTTGGCAACACCCCCCTCAAGCTCTACAAGCATTTCTGCCATGAGGGCGGCATCTCAAGCCCCCTCATTGTCCACTGGCCCGCAGGGTTCACCAGAAGCGGGGACTGGATCGCGGATCCCGCCCACATCATGGACATCACCCCAACGCTGCTGGACGCCGCCGGCATCTCCCAACCCACACAGCGCAACGGACAACCCGCCATCCCCATCGAGGGCATCAGCCTCCTCCCCGCCCTCGAGGGACGGAAGCTCCCCGAACGGGGGTTGTCCTTCGAACATCAGGAAGCCCGCGCACTGCGCAGGGGTGATTGGAAGATCGCCTGGGGCAAGCGCATGCCCGCCAAACCGGCATGGGAACTTTATAATCTCAAGACCGATCGTTCGGAACAGCATGATCTGGCGCGGCAATATCCGGACCGGGTCGCCAAGCTGGCCGGGGAATGGCTGGCCTGGGCCCAACGCGTCAAAGTCCATCCTTTCTACAACCCCGCTGGAGCCACGGTACCCGCCAACACCCCCTCCCGACCCTGAGCCGGGCACCCCTCCCCACACATTCAGGTTGCCACGCACGGGACTACAGCGGATATCGCACAACGTCCGCCGGATCAAATTCCTGGGGACTGAACTCGACCGCCAATCCCGGTTCCAGCACATGCACGGCATGGGCAATGCCCGGATACACCACCACCAGATCACCCGCCGGACATTCCAGGGACTCCCGCTCGCGACTCTCCACATTCTCAACCACCAGGCGCACCTTCCCGCGCATGACATAAATCCATTCCTCCTTGTTCCGGTGGTAATGGTTCCCCCTCGGAAACGACCCCGAAAGTTCCACACAGGCGATGTAGTGGATGCCGACAGAATCACTATATATCTGGGCCAGTTCACCCTGCGGAAGGGCTATCCTCTTGCGGGCCGATGCCGCCACCAGTCTGGGATCCGTGAGAACGGGCAGCACCTGCCGCTGCACTTTTCCGCCCAAATAGTCAGTAAATTCACTCATTTTTAAAAATTCCCGTCAAAGCGAACGGGTGCCTCCTGAGCGGAAAATCCCCGCCGGCAGGAACGCTCCACATGTTCGTGATGTCGGATCCAACAATCAAGGTTCCTGAACAACCGCGCGCTGGCTACTCCGAACGGATCATCCCCGGACCCATCTGGAGAATTCCTCCACCACAGCCTGATTACCACCCGGCTTCCCTCGCGAAGGACCAAAGGGACAGGGCGCCCTCCATGAAAGTTCCTCCCCCCCGGATCGATGAGCCGCTTCCCCCCTTCATACGGTCACGGCCCGATTGTGGCGCGGCAGCAGACCGGAGACACGAGTGAAGACTTCCTCGGGAAATCCCATGGCACGCTTCAACTGGTAGTCCCGCTCCATGACGTTCCAGCTCTTTTGCCATGTGCGGAATGTGCTCCACCCCACCAGTCGCCTTAACCACAGCCAATGCCCGTAAACCGGCACCGGGAAATCGCTGCCATGGACCAGTCGCGAAACCAGGGGGTCCTTCAGGCACTCGCGGATGCGCCTGCCACGAATGGGTATGCTGAACGCGCTGATATCGCCGTAAAAGTTCTGATATTTCCCGGTCATTTCGACAAATGTGCCGAAGTAATCGGGATCAAACAACCCGCTCTTGGTCCCGGAATGGGCGGCGATCACGGTGACCCCGCATTCCAGCGGAAGGACCAATCTGCGGGGATCGGCATAATCCGCCCGCACCACAGGCACGGTGTGCTCCCCGCCGGTGTGGGCCAGCAGGGGGATTCCCGCCTCCGCCATCCGTTTCCAAAAACGAGTGTAATTGGGATTGCTGCAATCAATATTCTGGCAGTTTGGCAGGCACTTCATCATCACCGCACCGGCGGAGATGCACCGGTCCAGTTCCTCCATCGCATCAGCCCGGGCAGGATGGATCGAGACCGCAGGCAGGAATTCGCTGTGCTTCGAAGCCAATTCCAGCACGTATGAATTTGGGACGTAAAACGACCCCAGATCCGGTCGGACCCTGCCTGAATCATCATGGACCATGTCCTGGGCCAAAATGATCGCCCGCTTGATCGATGATGCCCTCACCGTTTCCAGAAGCCGCGCAAGATAGAGCTGGTCAAGATCGCCACTGAGGGCGGATGCCGGCAGGCCGATGTGCCGCAGCATCAGGGATGCAAGGGGACGGTGGAAACCAGTCACGTTCAACCAGCAACCACTGCCCGAGGAACCGTTCCCGACAACATGCACATGCATGTCCACAATTCCATCGGTTTCAAACGTCATACTTCCAACCTTACCCTTTGCCTCGCGGGCGCGTCAAAAAAACTTCCACATTCCTCATGCCTTGGGCAAATTCAAAACAGCCGACCCGGACTCCCGCACCTCCCTCAGGGGCACTCACTGCCCCGGCAATGGCAAGCTCACGCGCCAGCCGGATCAGCTCAAAATCGGTGGAGAAATCGGCGAACTTGAACCTGGGCACACCGCTCTGCTGCTGGCCGAGCAACTCCCCCGGGCCCCGCATCTGCAGGTCCGCCTCGGCAATCCGGAATCCGTCGTTCGTTTCCTCCAGCACCTTGAGCCGCCGCCTGATCTCCGGCTGGTTTTTCCCGGCCAGCAGGATGCAGTAGGAATCATGCCCCCCGCGCCCGATGCGCCCCCGGAGCTGGTGCAGTTGCGCCAGCCCGAATTGCTCGGCACTCTCGATGAGCATCAGCGTGGCGTTCGGCACATCCACCCCCACCTCTATGAGTGATGTCGCCAGAAGCACCTGCACCCGGTTGGCCCGGAACTCACCCATCACGAACTCCTTCTCCTCCGGCTTCAACCGCCCGTGCAGCAGCCCGCACGTGTGCGGCGCAAGGTCCTTCTGCCAGCGCCCCATCTCGGCGGTGACCGCCTTCACACCACCGGTTGTCTCCTCCACCCGGGGATAAACCACATAGGCCTGCCTGCCCTGCCCAAGGGTTTTCCGGATGAACTCCACCACATCCCCAAGCCGTTCCACCTCACGCACAAAGGTGCGGATACGACCCCGCCCGGGCGGCATTTGGTCTATGATGGAAAGGTCTAGATCGCCATAAATCGTCAACCCCAGGGTGCGGGGTATCGGCGTGGCGGTCATCACCAGCAGGTGCGGATAATTCCCCTTCCGCAACAGTTCCTCCCTCTGGGAAACCCCGAATTTGTGCTGCTCATCAATGATCACCAACCCGAGTTTGGAAACCTCAAACCCCTCCTGAACCAGAGCATGGGTGCCCACAAACAGCGATGGGAATCGGGCGGCTTCCAGGGGCAATTCGGTGGACGGGGCGGTCTTGCAACTTCCCGTGTGCAACTCCACCTTCACAGCCATGCCATCCAGCCACTTCTTGAAGGTCTGGTAGTGCTGCTGCGCCAGAATTTCCGTTGGCGCCATCAACGCCACGGAAAACCCGCACTCCAGCGCCATCAAGGCCGCGCATGCCGACACCACCGTCTTACCCGACCCGACATCCCCCTGCAACAGCCGGCGCATGGGGTGCGCCCCCTTCATGTCCCCGCGAATTTCACGCAGCACAGCGGTCTGTGCCGGTGTCAGTTTGAAACCGAGCCGCTTCAGCAGGGGCCGGATGAGTTCGTTCGTGCCCCCGCACGGCAGCGCGGTGGACTTGCTTTCGAAATTGGCGCGCCTCTGGCGGATCTGGATTTGCAACGCCACCCACTCATCCAGAGCCAACCGGTTCCGGGCACGGGACGAATCCCCGTGATTTTCCGGAAAGTGCAGCGATTGCACTGCGGCCGCGCGACTCAGCAGGAGAGCCCCCCCGGCCTCGGCACCTCGCGCCCCTTCCTTCCGGGTATCTCCTGCCCCGTGGCTCCAGATCTCCGTCACCAGTGCTCCATGGGCCTCGAGAGTGCGCCAGATCAAGCCCCGCAACCAGCGCTGGGGCAATCCCTCGGTCAGCGGATACACAGGGGTGATGCGGTTGAAATGGATGAACCGCTCCTCCCCGGGCTCGATCACCTCGGTTTCGGGATGGTCCATCGTGCGCGGCTTCATCCGAAGCGGCTTTCCATAGACGATCACCTCATCCCCCCGGGAGAAATAACGCTCCATGTAGGGCAGGTTCCACCACCGGCAATGAAGGCGGGCCGTGCCATCATCCAGAACCATCTCAAAAACGGACTTGGTGTGTTTTGCGAACCACTTCACACCACAAACCAGCACAGTGCCTCTTACTGTCGTGGGTTCGTTCAGTTGCAGCCCGGAAATCGTGTGAAGATGCCGCCGGTCCTCATAACGGGCCGGCCGGTGCAGCATAAGATCACCCACAGTCCGGATGCCCAACCGCTCCAACTGCGCCGCCCTCTCACCCCCCACACCAAAAAGCAGCGTCACCGGACTTTCCAGCCGGATTACCGATGTTTTTTCAGGCGTGACCGACATGCGCCTGAACATACAGAAGGGTCCCCCACCCATCAAGCCATGGCGATCGGTCCCGCCCGGCAAAAGAAACCCCGGTCTTTCCACCACTCTTGTTTCCTTGTAACGTCATCCCATGGCCCATCGTCTGATATTGCGGATGGGCGTCCCGTTTGTTGGTGGTGGGATAATCCTTTGGCTTTTTCACTCAGCGGCGGGTTTGATGGGAACTTTTTTGGGCTAATAACATGAAGCGTTTGCGCTTGGTCATTGCGATGGTGATTGTATGGGGTGGGGTTGCAATTTCAGCCCCCTCCCCCGACAAGCCCGGTCAGGGAAAGGGCGCGACCACCCCGTCAAAAGCCTCCACGACCGCACCCGCAGACACAGCCCCCCTGAGTGCGGGACTGAACCCGTTTGAAGCTCCTGAATTCACCACCAGGGCCTCGGTCATCGATGAGCTGGTTTTCTCCCAGCTCGAAAAGTTGGGCATCAAACCGGCCCGCCCGTGCTCCGACTCCGTCTTTCTGAGGCGTGCCTTTCTGGATGTGATCGGCACCCTGCCAACCGTCAGGGAATCCGCGCAGTTTTATGCGGACCGCTCTGCGAACAAGAGGGCAGCCCTGATCGACCGGCTTCTTGCCCGGGAGGAGTATGTCGATTACTGGGCCATGAAGTGGTGCGATGTCCTCCGGGTGAAGGCCGAATTTCCGATCAATCTCTGGCCCAATGCCGCCCAGGCCTACCATCGCTGGATCCGCACCGCCGTCCGCGACAACATGCCCTACGACCGGTTCGCCAGGGAAATGCTCACCTCCAGCGGAAGCAACTTCCGCGTGCCCCCGGTCAACTTTTACCGGGCGATGCAAAACAGGGAACCGGCTGGGATCGCACAAACGGTGGCGCTCACCTTCATGGGGCAGCGCGCCGACAAGTGGCCGGAGGAAAAGCTCTCACAAATGGCGGCGTTTTTCGGGAAGGTGGGCGCGAAGGGCACCCAGGAATGGAAAGAGGAGGTCATCTTTTTCGACCCCTCAAAAACCAATGCCACCCCCCTCGCAGAACCGCACTTTCCAGACGGGTCCACCCCGGGCAAGTCCACCCACGGAATTTCCGGGGATGCCGACCCTCGCCTCGTTTTCGCCGACTGGCTCATCCGCCCTGAGAACCCCTGGTTCACCCGGGCCATCGCGAACCGGTGCTGGGGCTGGCTCATGGGGCGTGGGATCGTCCACGAAGTGGATGACATCCGCCCCGACAACCCGCCCGTGAACCCCGCCCTCCTGAACTGCCTGGAACGGGAACTGAGGAACTCAAAATACGACCTCCGCCAGTTGATGCGCCTGATTCTCAACTCCCGCACCTATCAACTCTCACCCATCCCCGCCGATCCTTCCCGCGCAGATGAGGCCCGCGCCCAGTTCGCCTTCTACCCCGTGCGCCGTCTGGAGGCGGAAGTGCTGATCGATGCCCTGAACCAGGTCACCGGCGGCGCGGAGCACTACACGAGCGTCATCCCGGAGCCGTTCACCTTCATCCCGGAAGATTTCCGGGCCATCGCCCTCCCGGATGGCAGCATCAGCAGCCCCTTCCTGGAACTTTTTGGCCGGCCCGCACGGGATACCGGGATGGAATCGGAACGGAACAACCGGATCACAGCCGCCCAGCGACTCCACCTGCTGAATTCGACCCAGATCCAGCGCAAGCTGGAGGACGGGCCGCAGCTGGAACATTTTCTGAAGACCGAGTCCCTCTCCCGCCCCGATATCACCGGACTCTACCTTTCCATTCTCTCACGGCACCCGAGTGAGTCCGAGTCGGAGGCAGCCCTCACCTACGCCCGGAAAAACAAGGGAAAACCCCGCGAGGCAGCCCTCGATCTGGCATGGGCCCTCATCAACAGCGCCGAATTCCTCCACCGCCATTAAGACATGAAAATAGATCTCTACACCGATGGCACACCATTGCTCCTCTCAAATAATCCCCTGTCGAGGCGGCAGCTGATCAAATCGGGACTCCTCGCCGCGGCAGGTTTGCTGCTGCCCGGGCGATCGCTCGCCGCCCCCCTCATAAAAGCCATCAACCCAACCCAGGGCAAGGCGAAGGCGGTCATCCAGATCTGGCTCTGGGGAGGCTCCTGCCACATCGACACCTTCGATCCCAAACCCGGCGCTGGACGTGACTATTTCGGTCAGTTTGAAAAACCCATCCCCACCAATGTGGATGGCATCCAGCTCAACGAACTGCTCACGAACCTGGCAAAAACAGCCGACAAGTTCTCCCTCATCCGCAGCATGACCCATGGCAACAACGGCCATGAAACGGCGGCCTATCTCGTCCAAACCGGACGCCAGCCCGGGGACCGCCAGGTTTACCCATCCATGGGGGCTGTCGTCTCCCTGTTCAAGGGGTATGATGCCGGTTACAAAGGGCTGATTCCCCCATACGTTGTCCTCACGGAACCGCAGGGACGTTTTTCCGAAGCAGGCTTTCTCGGTTCCCGCTTCAAACCCTACGCCACCGGGGGCGACCCCGCCCAGACCCGGTTCGCCGTTGAGGGGGTCGTTGCCCCCGGTATCACCGAGGCGCGGCAACAATCCCGCCGGGATTTGCTCAAGGAACTCAACAGCCTCGACCACGCCCTGCAGAGCGATCCCCAGATCACCAACGCCATTGATTGCGAACGCCAGGCCTACGACCTCATTCTCGGGGATGCCGGCAAGGTGTTTGATCTCGCACAGGAAAAGGATGCCCTTCGCGAGCGCTACGGTCGGAACACCTTCGGCCAATCCTGCCTCATGGCCCGGCGGCTGGTGGAAAAAGGGGTCCCCTACATCACCATCAACTACAAGGGATGGGACACCCACAAACAGCATTTCCAAACCATGCGGCGAAAGCTGCCGGAGCTGGACAAGGGCCTCGCCACACTGCTGCAGGACCTTGAGGAGCGTGGCCTGCTCCAGAACACCATCATCTGGTGCTGCGGGGAATTTGGCCGCACCCCCAAGGTGCAGTGGGATGCCCCATGGAACGGCGGCCGCAACCACTTCGGCAAAGTCTTCTCAGCGCTGGTGGCCGGTGGCGGCTTCAAGGGTGGCCATGTCCTCGGATCATCCAACGCCACGGGTGAGGAGGTCAAGGATCGCCCGGTCTATCCCTGCGATCTCATCGGCACGATGTATGACCTGCTCGGGATCGACACCAACGCCAAATTGCCGCATCCCCAGGGCATCGAAGCCAAAGTCTCGCCCCCGCCGGGGGAGAAAACCGCCTCGGGCGGGCGGCTCATTGAACTGATCTAGGAGCGATATGAAGCAACTCCTGCTGCTCCCGCTGCTGCTGGCACTCGCCCACCCCGGTTCCGCCTCTGCCCAGGCTTCCGGTCCTCGCACCGGCTATGTTTACCCCGCAGGTGGAAGGCGTGGAACCACGTTTCAGGTCACCGTGGGAGGGCAATTCCTCGATGGCGCCACCAACACCCTCTTTTCGGGCGGGGGGGTCACGGCCACGGTCATCGACTACGACAAGCCACTGACTCAAAAGCAGATCAACGACCTCCGGGACCGCCTTCGTGAGCTTCAGGACAAGCGGACGACCGTCACCCGGCAGAATCAGCGCAAGGGCAAAAAAGCGGCCGATTCCAAGGAGGAAAAACTCGTCTGGACTCCCGCCGATGAAAAGGAAATTGAGGAGATCCGTGCCAAAATGGAGGCCTTTCAGCGCAGGCCCATCACCGCTGCCATCGCCGAGTCGGTCATTCTGAAGGTCACCATCGAAACCAATGCCCCGATGGGGCCCCGTGAAATCCGGATCTCCGCCACTGCCGGCCTCTCCAACCCCCTCATTTTCCACGTGGGCGACCTTCCGGAAATCACGGAACCACCCCCGGCACAGGAAAATTACACCGGCAAATTCCGCATTCCAAAGCTCGCCAACGAGCAAACCCCCATCAAATCAAGGCCCCCCATCCCCTTTACCGCCCCGGCCACCATCAACGGCCAGATCTTCCCGAGCGAAGTGGACCGCTACCGCTTCCACGCCCGCAAGGGCCAAAGCATCGTCGCCATGGTCAGTGCCCGCGACCTCGTGCCCTATCTTGCGGATGCCGTCCCGGGCTGGTTTCAAGCAACACTGGCAGTTCATAATTCAAAGGGACGGGAACTCGCCTACGACGATGACTTCCGCTTCCGGCCCGATCCAGTCCTTCACGTGGTGATTCCGGAGGACGGTGAATACAGCCTGGAAATCAAGGACTCCATTTATCGGGGCCGGGAGGATTTCATCTACCGGCTCACGGTTGGGGAGTTACCATTCATCACCGGCATTTTTCCACTGGGCGAATCTGTCGCCCCGGCAGGCCGGAGCGCTGCACCGGTTGAAATCGAGCTGCAGGGATGGAACCTCCCCAACAAGCATGTCAGCAAAGATCCGGCCACAGCCACCGATGACCCGGCCACAAGCCTCTCGCCGGCCCAGACCGGGGCCATCAACCCGGTCCCCTTTGCCCGCGACGAACTTCCTGATGTCACCGAGCGTGAGCCGAATGATTCAGCGAAGAAGGCACAGAAAATTCCCTGGGGCACCATCATCAACGGCCGCATCGGTCAGGCCGGGGATGTGGATTTCTACCAGCTTTCCGGCGAGGCGGGCCAGATCCTCGTGGCGGAAGTAAACGCACGCAGGCTCGGCTCACCGCTGGATTCGCACCTCACCGTCACAGCAGCGGATGGGGGAGTCCTCGCCGAGAACGACGATTTCGAGAACAAGGGGGAGGGCCTCGAAACCCACCACGCCGACTCCTATATCCGGGTCACTCTCCCCACGAATGGGGTTTACCATGTTCGTGTCTCAGATTCCCAGCGTCAGGGCGGGCCGGAGTTTGGATACCGCCTGCGCCTCAGCCCTCCCAGGCCCGACTTTGAACTGCGGCTCGTCCCGTCAAGCCTCACGATCCGCACCCGGGTCAGCCAGCCGGTCACATGCTACGCACTGCGCAGGGACGGCTTCACCAACCAGATCAAACTCGGCTTCAAGGACGCGCCAGCCGGCTACACCCTCTCCGGCGGGGTCATCCCTGCAGGGCAGGACCAGGTCCGCGCCACCGTCAGCGCCCCGCCAGATGCGGAGGCCGCCGTGCTGCGTCTGGAGGTCGAGGGCTACGCCATCGTCGGCGGTCGCGCAATCACCCGCCCGGCCGAACCTTGTGACGACATGATGCAGGCATTTTTCTATCGACACCTGGTCCCAGCTGCCGATTTGGCCGTGCTGGTCCGCAACCAGATCTTCTCCCGGGAATCCGTTCGCATCGTCGGGGATGGACCTGTCAAAATCCCGGCGGGAGGCATCGGCAAGGTCCTGCTTTCCGGCGCTCCGGGGGGCTTTCTGGACCGGGTCCACCTTGAACTCAACGACCCGCCCGAAGGCATCCGCATTGAGAAGGTGGGCATGAACCGGGGTCAGGCAGAGATTACCCTGACCAACACCTCCACCATGCCCAAGGGAACAAAGGGGAACCTGATCGTGAATGTGTTCACTTCCAGAACCCCGGCGGCAGCCGCAAAAAACCCCAAGGCCCAGATCAAACGCATGGCAGTCGGCACCCTGCCCGCCATCCCGTTCGAGATCACCGAACCCTGACCTTACCCGATCCCGTAATCCTCAGCCACGAACCGGGTGGTATCGACCTCCCCCATCATCTGATCGATGAACTCCGGTTCCTTGTCGGGCAGATCCTCGAGCACCCCTCGCAGGCGGGAGATCCACGGAATTTCCCGGGGGACGATCTTGAGCGCACCATCCTTGTGGGCGTCACCGATCAGTTTCAGCGCCATCAAGCCCGCCGCCTTGCCGGCAGCGTAGGGGTCGCCCGCACCCACAATCGCTCCCGCAATCGCAATCGCGCTTTCGGGCCGGAGGATGTAGGCCTGCGGATCTCTGGGCGCATCGGATGACACCATCCACTTGCGATACATCAGGGCCGCATCCGGTCCGTCCGCCAGCGCTTCGTTCATCAACCGGCAATCGTAAATCAACTGCTCCATGCAGCAGGTCGGGGCCATGCCCCCCAGCAGTTTGATGTTCTGCACCGACTCGTTGCTCCACGTGTCGCAGGTCGCGGCGGCGATGTTCCCCACAGGACTCGCATGGGCGCACGCCGCCGTCTTCCCCTCCATCGCCATCGGGTAGCCGGTGATGGCCTTGAGAATCGGGTTCTCATAGCCGCAATCCTTCCCGGGACCCACCGCCCCGCACTCATAGCAGACCAGCGTCCGCACGGCTGAGATGGCCCGCACGACCGCTGCAAAGACCCTCGGGATCATCCGCTGCTCGGCCAGCACCATGGCGGTGTTGCCAAAGCCGCACGCCGTATCCCCCGCACAACGGGCTCCGTGCCTCACAGCCACCTTCTGCAGTTCCGTCCAAAGGAATCGCATGTCCCGCACACCCAGCACACTCAGGCCGAACATCACGCCCCTCAAATCCCCGTTCATCAATGCCTCGTCATGAACCTCCTTGCCCCCCACTGATTCGATGCTCAATAATTCCGCACCCGCCGCGGCACAACCATCAAACGTGTTGATCATGGCCTCAAACAGCGGCCCGCTTCGCATGCGGGGCGGCCGCACCATTTCCCGCGTGTCATTCGGCGTGACCCGCAGCACGCTTCGCAGCCCGTGCCGGGCATGTGCCTCGTTCATCCCCTCCAGCAAAATCTTCGTCAGTTCGATACCCCATCCGGGATTCTCGGTCATCGGCGGCAGCGTCTCGAATTCCACCACCACACCGGTGGATTCAAGCTCCACAGCCCGCTGCATCGCCCCGGTGATGATCTGCCGGTAATGCTCCCGAACCTCCACCATCGTGTCCTCCTGCACGAACATCGCCGGCAGTGTGAAATTCAACTCCGGATAAACCCTCCCGCCGCCAATGGTCATCCCCTGGCGCGTGGTGAGTGGATGCGGGGCGGTGCCGAACATGAGGTCCCTAGGGGATGCGATTGCGAGCTGATTGAACTGTTTCATACCCTCCAGACTACCCCCCGGGGGTCCCCCGGACCATGCCCCAATCCCAGAAAGAGATGTACAAACACCGGAATGCGCAGAGCCCATGAGGAACTGGACAGAATACCAATACCCCCGGAATCCAGCGGGAATTCCAATTACGCGGGTCGCGTCTTTCCCCGATAGGCCGTTGGCGATTCTCCCTGCGAAGCCTTGAAGGTTCGCGAGAAATGGAACGGATCCTGATACCCCAACCGGGCCGCAATCTCCTTGAGCTTCAAATCAGTCCCGTGCAACAACTGGCAGGCCTTGTGCATCCGGAGCAGTTGCCGGTATTCGCGTGGCGAAGTGCCTGTCTGCATCCGGAACAGTTCAGTGAAATAGTCCGCTGAAAGTCCAGCCTGCCGGGCCAGATCGGAAATCCTGAGCGGTTCATCCAGATGCTCGCTCATGTAAATGATGGCTCCCGCAACCTTCTGCGCCACATCCTGAGCGATGCAGCCACGATGACCCCGGTGCAGCAGCAGAAGCGAAAGCAAATACCCCAACGTCTGCGCCGCATGGAAACGGCTCGCAAGGTCTTCCGGCCGTTCAAGGCATTGGCAGATCTCGTTCAACAACCGCGTCACCTGCCACTCCTCATCAACCCGGACAACTCCAGGCACAGTCTGCAAACCCAATTCCGACAGATAAAATGCAAGATCACTCCCTGCGGCCCGAATACAGTGAAGCTGTCCGGGAACATTCTTCCGAAAATCCACCACACAAACGACCCCGGAAGGAATGATCAGTAGATCCCCCTTCCTCAGGGGATGGGGCCGCCCATCTGCCTGAAACCATCCAGCACCCTTCGCACAATAGAACAAGCGCACCGGAGCTTCAGCTTTCCCCAGGCCAAGTCGCTCATCACCCTTCCCCAAACCCAGCACGGCATCCAAAACCCGCACCCTCCCGGTCAGTGGATGGTCCCGAAATCCAAAGCCGCGACCATGGGCCTCGCACTCATTCCCGGAGCGGCCCGCACTCACCAAAATTGCATGTTCACGATTGGCTGCGATGCAGCACATATTACAGACCCCTCGCAGCCAGAACCATCCCCAAAAATGCCAAACCCAAACCGCTGGTGGCGAAGGGAATTGCTCCATGAAGCAACCTGCCGACGCCCTACTCCCATCCCCATTGGCGTCCATCTGCGTCCATTCGCGGTTCCCCTCCTCCCCAGCACCAAAGGTGCGAACCATCCCAGCCTGGGGTACAGCCCCAGGAAATGGTCCATTGAAACAACCCAAGGGCTGAAGGCCCGATCCATCGTTTCCGGCCACGCATCCTCGAAATGACACCGGGCCTTCAGCCCTCTCTCCATTCCGGCGCCCAATTCCTATGGCGTTGCCATAGGCTGGGATGGGGCCGGGCCGTTGGCCCTCGAACAAACCGGGCCTGTGGACATCCAACCCTCCCCATCCGCCCATCCGCCGCAACCTGCACCCTGTAACCGACAACTCCCCAATTCATAATTCTTAATTTCCACCTCCTCCCTCCCTTTTGGTGTCTTTCGTGGTCACCCCCCCCAACAAAAAGGGCCGGAAGCAGCCTTTGCCACTTCCGGCCCCGTGATTCCTTCTTCCGCACTGTTCTGGCCTCGTCTCTGGCGGACGGGCG
>CAIWMU010000008.1 GCA_903913865.1 uncultured Verrucomicrobia subdivision 3 bacterium | reverse complement strand
GGGGTTGAGGGCAGCCCGCGCAAGCGGTGGTATCGGACAGAGTGAAAGATTTTTTCAATCGAATGCTGGACTCTTTCGACGTGATTGATTAAATTACACCCGCGTGAAGTTGATTTTGCAAGGCCGTGAGATTGGGGCACCGGAGCTGGTGCTCATCCGGAGCCTCATCCGGGAAAACCCCGGTTGGAGCCGCTTCAGGCTTTCCCGGGAGCTGTGCCAGCGGTGGGACTGGCGCAATGGGGCGGGCCGGATCAAGGACATGGCCAGTCGCACACTTCTGGGCAGGCTGGAGAAGGAGGGGCACATAGAACTGCCCCCCCTGCGACCCACCCCGCATGGGCTTGGGCATCCGGCCCGGGTGGTTCCCATGGAGTGGGACAGGCAGGAGATGGAATGTCCCCTGAAGGAAGTGTCCCCCCTGCAGATAGCCGAGGTGAGCAGGGATCGCACCCAAAGGCGGCAGGTGGCTGCGGCACTGGCGCAGTTCCATTACCTTGGCTTTGGCTCTGCGGTGGGGGAGAACCTGCAATACACGGTGCGCGGGGCGGATGGCCGGCTTCTGGCCTGTCTGGTGTTCGGTTCGGCAGCCTGGAAGTGCCAGGACCGGGATTGCTTCATCGGGTGGACTCCGGAGCAGAGGCGCAGGCACCTGGAACGGGTCGCCAGCAACAGCCGGTTCCTGATCCTGCCGTGGGTGCGGGTGCCACATCTGGCCAGTCATGTCCTGGGGGTTGTCCTGCGGCAGATCTCAAAGGACTGGCAGGCCAAGTATGGGCATGGGATTGATCTGGTGGAGACCTTTGTCGAGAGGGACCGGTTCCGGGGCACCGCCTACCGTGCTGCCAACTGGGTGCGGGCCGGTCAGACCACCGGACGCACCCGTCAGGACCGGGATCACCGGATTCAAGCCCCTATCAAGGATGTTTACCTTTATCCCCTTGGCAGGCAGTTCCGCCAGCATCTCTGTCAATGAGCACACAAGAGGAACACCACCACCGGTTGGAGCGGGAACTTCAAGCGTTGCGCGAAACCCTCCTCGAGCGGGATGCCGCCATCGCCCTCCAGACACACACCATTGATCTTCAGACCTCCACCATTACCCTTCAAACACACACCATTGACACCCAGACCCGCACGATTGACACCCAGACACAGACCATAGACGCCCAAACCCGCACCATCGCCGAGCAGGAACAGACGATTGCCGAGCAGAAGTCTCTCATTAACCAGCTCAAGAGGATGCTCTTCGGGCCGAAATCGGAGAAGCTCACGGAGGAGCAGAAGGCGGAACTGGCCGCCATTCTGGGGGATCTGAAAGATCAGGAGAACCGTCCACCGAGCGATGCCGATGAGATGTTCCAAGAGGACAAGGAGACCACGGACAAGGATCAAAAAGCCAAGGGTGACAAGGAGAAGGGGGATGCCAGGCGCAAACGCCGTTCCCGCCAGATCCCGGTGAACCTTGAGGTTGTGACCACGGTTCTCGAACCTGAAGGTGCAAACTGCGAGCACTGCGGTCAGCTCGGGGACAAGATAGGCCAGGAGGTGAGCGAGCAGATTGATCTGATCCCCGCCCGGCTGGTGGTCAGAAGGACCGTGCGCAACAAGCGGCGCTGCCAATGTGGATGTGGCAGGATTGCGATCGCCCCGCTTCCAGCCCAGCCCCTGCCCGGCAGCAAGATGGGGGTGGGGCTGGCGGTGTTCATCCTGCTCTCAAAATACGAGGATCATCTGGCCCTCTACACCCTGGAACGGATGTTCCGGGAACGCCACCAGGTGAGCATCCCGCGCCAGCAAATGGTGCAGTGGATTGAGCACATGGGCGGACTCCTGCGCCTGATCACCGACCGCATGTGGGCACGGATGAAGCAGGGTGATTACATCCAGATTGATGAGACCCCGGTCAACGTTCTTGATCCCGAGGTGAAGGGCAAGACTGCAAAGGCCTACCTCTGGTTCTTTGCGGTGCCCGGAGGGGATGTGATGCTTGTGTTTGACAGGAGACGCTCACACACGGTGCCGTTGCAAGCTCTTGGAGACTTCAATGGCACCTTCCAGAGCGATGACTTCAGCGCCTATGACACCCTGAGCCGCAAACGCCCCGGTTTGCGCCGGATTGGATGCGCGGCCCATGCACGCCGCAAGTTCTACACCGCCCTGCTGGACGGGGACCGCGATGCGCATTGGTTCATCGGGGAGTTCAGAAAACTCTATGCCATCGAGGATGAGGTCGGGAACATGTCGCCCGGGGATCGCCAGGCCCGCCGCAACGCCGGGGCACCCCCCATCTGGGCAGCCATGAAACTCCGGGCCTTGGAGCTTCAACCCCGCACCCTGCCCAAGAGCCATCTGGGCAACGCGATCAAATACTTCCTTCACGAATACGATGTGCTCCAGATCTATCTGGAACGGCATGACTATAGGATCGACAATAATTTGTGTGAGAACGCGATCAGGCCCACCTGCGTCGGCAGACGCCGCTGGCTCTTCATAGGCCATCCCGATGCCGGCTGGAGAAGTGCCGTCATCTATTCCATCATTCAGAGCTGCCGCAGACGGGGAATCGACACCCAGGAATACCTCACCGACCTCCTCACCCGCATGCCGGGAATGAAAAACACCGAAATCGACTCCCTCCTGCCAGAGAACTGGAAATCCAGAAAGACAACCTGAGAATCCCGGAAGCCGGCTCCCCC
>CAIWMU010000007.1 GCA_903913865.1 uncultured Verrucomicrobia subdivision 3 bacterium | reverse complement strand
GCCGAAAACATCCTCGCCTTGCGCTGCATTCACAGCAGCCATCGGCTCGAGGACTTCTGGAAACACCGACTCAATCACCACGCCTCACGCAACGACACCCTGACCCTGGCGGCCTGACGTGAACAATTTTGTCTCACACCCTAATTGATTGATGTTGAAAGACATGCCTAAGATCCCCCTTGGATCCACCCCCCCCTCCATGGCGGTCAAAACTGATCGTTTTGCCCCCCCACCTTCAAGTCGCACCAACTGAATCCTCCCCTCTCGCAAAGTGGAACGTCCCGCTCGATCACCCCAGACTGCCAGGCACCAGCCCATAAGCCACCCTCTTAAAACCGCCCACCTTGCCCCGGTCAGACCCATCGTCCCTGACGCAAAAAGGCTGATTCCCGACCCGTGCTTGAAGCTCGGAGGGGCGGTCAGTCAGGACTGCGCGATTCCCGCTCCTTTGGCCGGAGAGAGGAATGGAGGCCGTTGGATCCCCTTTACCTTAAAACCTGAAAATCATGGGAATTTTCTTCTTGCACTGACACCTGAATGCGTGCAACTTAGCCCTTGTAAGTCTTTAGGTGTTTTTTTGTCTGCCAACCCCCCTCCATCCTAAAAGGTTGGCGGGGCGTTCTCCGTTCAGTTCCGTTTCACCGCCCTGCCCTTGCCCCAGCACGGAGCACCCCTAACGGTGAAGACCGAACAGGATGATTCCGATTGTTGCCCGGTAAGGTATGCGCGCTGCAACATCCGCCAACCCCAAGGCGGATTCCGGCCCCGCGCACAGGGTTGGGAGCCTGAGATTAAATCAATCGGAACTGGGCCTTCTCCGCATTCAGGGAGTCCCCAATTGTCGGAGTTCCGCTGATTCTGCGCTCCATGATCAGCTTGTCCGCGTTGGGATCGAAGGCCACCGGGTAGTTGCCGTCGTAGCAGGCCATGCAGAACCGGTCTTTGGGCAGACCGGTGGACCGCACAAGGCCCTCCTCGGAGAGGTAGTGGAGGGAATCGGCGTTCAAGTAATTACGGATCTCCTCAAGCGTGTGGCTGGCGGCCATCAGTTTGCTGCGATCCGGAAAATCGATTCCATAGACGCACGGATTCATGTGGGGAGGACAACTCACCATGACATGCACCTCCTTCGCTCCAGCCTCCTTGAGGTTGTTCACACGGGTCTTGCTGGTCGTGCCCCGGACGATGGAATCGTCCACAACGATGACCCGCTTGTCCTTCACCAGCCCCTCGATCAGGTTCAACTTCACGCGCACATCGAAGTCGCGGATGAGCTGGGAGGGCTGCAGAAAGCTGCGTCCCACATAATGGTTCCGGACAAAGGCCATCTCGAACGGGATGCCCGATTCCAGGGAATACCCCAGCGCAGCACAATTCCCGCTGTCCGGCACCGGGATGACCATGTCGGCCTGGATCGGATTCTCCCGGGCCAGCTGCCGCCCCATCTCCACACGCACACCATAGACGTTCCGCCCGGCGATGGTGCTGTCCGGCCGGGCAAAATAGACGTATTCAAAGATGCAAAAAGCACGCCTCTGCTGCTCCGGAAAAGCCTGGATGCTGTTGATGCCATCGGAATTGATCACCACGACCTCCCCGGGCTCCACGTCCCGCACGTATTCCGCATGGATCAGGTCCAGAGCGCAGGTCTCACTCGCGAGCACCCAGGCATCCCCCACCCGCCCGATGCAGAGGGGCCTGAATCCGTGGGGATCGCGCACACCAATAAGATCCTTCTCGGTCATGATGACGAGGGAATAGGCCCCCTCGATCCGCCTGACCGCGTGCAACAGGCTGCTGCCGCCATCCGGAGAGGGCTGGGCCATCAGGTGAAGAATGATCTCACTGTCCACCGAGGTCTGGAAAATGGAACCGTTGGCCTCGAGCTCATCCCGCAGCTGGGCGGCGTTCGTCAGGTTGCCGTTGTGCGCAATGGCGATCTGGCCCCGGGCGCAATCCACGGTGAGCGGTTGCGCATTCTTGAGGTGGGAGGAGCCTGTGGTGGAGTATCGCGTGTGACCCACGGCGATGTTGCCGCCCAGATTCTGGAGGGCATCCCCCTTAAAAACCTGCGGAACCAGACCCATCCCACGGTGGGATTTGAATTGGCGACCATCGGTCGTGACAATCCCCGCACTCTCCTGCCCCCGGTGCTGGAGCGCATAGAGCCCGTAGTAGGTCAACTCTGCGGCATTCGGATGCCCGTAAATGCCGAACACACCACAATAATGTTTTGGATGAACCTGCATGAATATGAGCGCCAGATGCGCCGCAGCAATCCAACATGGATCATGGCCCGAGGGCAAGGCTGAACTTGTCGCTTTTTCTCATGGTGCGGATCAAGAACTCTTGACAAGATAACGGAAACCGTGTTCGCATTGAAAATCAAACCTAACCAACTGTCAAAAGTGAGGACTGACCCCTTTCTTATTTTACTGCTGGCTGCCGGGCTCGTCGCCCAGGCGGCGGAACCTACTGCCAACCCGAAGCGCCCGCGCAGGGCCGACAGCTTTCTGGGGATCCACTTTGATTTTCACGCCGGGAAGGATTGCACCGAGATCGGGAAGAACACGACCCCCGAAATGATCGAGAGCGTGATCAATCAGGTGCACCCGGACTACCTGCAGATCGATTGCAAGGGTCATGCCGGTTTCTGCAGCTACCCGACCCGGGTGGGAAACCCGGCCCCGGGGTTCGTGGGGGATCCACTGAGGGTGTGGCGGGATGTGACCGCACGGAACGGCGTGGCCCTTTACATGCACTATTCCGGGGTGTGGGATTCGGAGGCCATCGCACAGCACCCTTCCTGGGCGGTGCTGAATGCGGATGGGAAGGTCAATCCCAACGCCACGAGCCGGTTCGGCCCCTATGCCGACCAGTTGCTCATCCCGCAGCTGCGGGAACTGGCGGGCGTCTATGATGTGGATGGTGTTTGGGTGGATGGGGAATGCTGGGCATCCGTGCCTGACTACCGGGAGGAGTCGATCCGGAAGTTCCAGGAAAAGACCGGTTTCACAAATATCCCCAAAAAAGCCGGGGATGAACACTGGCGCGAGTTCCTCGATTTCAACCGGGACGCCTTCCGCGAATATCTGCGGAACTACGTGACGGTGGTGAAAAAGACGAATCCCAAATTCCAACTCTGCAGCAACTGGGCGTTCACAGACCACATGCCGGAGGCGGTTTCGGCCCCGGTGGATTTCCTCTCCGGGGATTACTCCCCGCAGGACAGTGTGAACTCCGCCCGCGTTTCGGCCCGCTATCTGGCGCGCCAGGGGAAACCGTGGGATCTGATGGCCTGGGGATTCACCACGCAGCCGGGCCAGGGCGGTCGCACGATCAAGACGGCCATCCAGCTGGAGCGGGAGGCGGCCATGGTTCTGGCTCTGGGAGGCGGCTTTCAGGTTTACCTCGGCCAGAAGCGGGACGGCTCGGTGCATGCCGACCGCATTCCGGTGATGGGTGAAGTTGCTAAGTTCTGCCGCGCCCGGCAGGCCCTCTGCCATCATGCGGTGCAGGTGCCCCAGATCGCCCTGCTCTACTCCACAGCAGCCCACTACCGGAATGTGAACGGTCTCTTCAACCGGGACCATCGCCCCTTCCAGGGAACCCTCGAGGCACTGTTGGAGTCCCAGCAATCGGTTGAGGTGATGAGTGAACACACCCTCGCCGGACACATGCAGGACTACCCTCTGATCATTGTGCCGGAATGGAACTATCTGGAGCCCAAATTTCGAGCCGAGCTGGCGGCCTACGCCAAAAAGGGGGGACATCTCATGCTGATCGGCACAGGGCCCGCAGGGCTGTTCCGCGAGGAACTGGGGATCACCCTGGAGGGGGAGCCTGACAACGGAAAGCTGCTCCTCGGGCTCGACCAGCGTGTCTGCGCAATCAAGACCACCTCACAGCATGTGAAACTGCCGCCCAACGCGAAGGAGTTCGGCTACCTGCAGAGCGGAACCGGCACGGAAGCCGTAACGACTCCGGCGGCATCGATCACCCGGGTTGGCAAAGGCTCCATCGCCGCAACCTACTTCACCTTCAGCCGGAATTACCAGGACACGCAGGACGGCACAGCCCGCCGTTTTCTCGCGGATCTGGTGCATGAAGTCTTCCCGGCACCCCTGGTGGAAGTGGCCGGCTCGCACGATGTCGAAGTGGTGGTGAACCGCAAGGGTAAAAAACTCAGCATCAACCTCATTAATACCGCAGGTCCCCACCGCACGGAGCCGATCATTGACACGATCCCCGAGGTGGGTCCCCTCGCCATCACCATCCGGCAGAAGGCAAAAGCCTCAAAACTCCACCTGGAACCCTCCGGGCAGTCCCTCAGCTTTGAACAGAAGGACGGCATCATCCGGGTGGTTGTCCCCAAACTGGCCATCCACGAAGTGCTGGTGGTGGATTGACCCGCCGTGCGGTTTTCACAAACCGCACGGAACATACGCCCCCTGCCCCGCATCAACGGGGGGGGACTGCTCAACCCAGAATCCAGGGAGCCCTGTATGGGCGCCCCAGCAACTCGCTCGCGCCGGGGTCATTCAGGATGACCTCCTTTTGCGAATCCCACCTGATGGTCCGGCCTGTCATCATCGAAATTAGACCCAGATGGCCGGGAATCGAGGAGTGGTGCGCGGTTTCTGCCGGGGTGATCGCCTGACTGCGGGAACGGACACACTCGATAAAATTGCGATGGTGGTCGGTGGACTTATACAGCTTAACCTTCCTGAACCGGTCGGGCAGCACCTTGTAATCCCGCCATTCCTCGTTCGAAGCCTGGAAAGCCCCGCGATCGACCCACACCCAGCCATTGGTTCCAATCCACTTCGTGCCGCTGCGAATGTCCCCATGCCCCCCGGCGATGGTCATCGTGATGTTGTGCGGATACTTCAATTCGATCCGGTATTTGAAGCAGGTGTTCCACACCCCATCGGCGGGCGGGAATTCCCCGTGCCCGGAGATCTCCGTCGGCCCGGAGTTGTCGCAGTCCATGCCCCAGTGGGCGATGTCGCAATGGTGGCCGATCCAATCCAGCAACTGGCCGCCGCCCGTGTTATAGTTCCAGCGCCAGTTGCCGTGGACCTGCTCCTGCAGATAGCCAACCTTGCGGGAAGGGCCAAGCCACATGTCAAAATCCAGTTCCGGCGGCGGGGTTGTGCCGGGCCGCGACACCTGGTTCTTGGGATCATTCGGCCCGTCGGGCAGCCCCACCTCCACATGGGTGATCCGGCCAATGTGCCCGCTCCGGACAATCTCCGCCGCCTTGTGAAAATTCGACTGGGAACGCTGCCAGGAGCCGGTCTGCCAGATGCGCTTGTTTTTCTGGACGGCCCGCACGATGGCCTGCTGCTCCGCAACGGTTCTGGCCAGGGGTTTTTCGCCGTAAATATCCTTCTTCTGCCGCGCCGCCTCCACAGCGATCAGGCCATGCCAGTGGTCCGGAACAGCGATCATCACGGCATCGATATCAGTCCTGCTCAGCAACGCACGGTAATCCTTGTAGCCTTTGCAGTCCTGATTGTTGTATTTGGCGTTCACCCTTTTGACCATGGCCGAAAGGTGGTTCTCATCGACATCGCAGGCGGCAACAACCCGGCAATCGGACATCTTCAAAAAGTTGTTGGTGTTGCCATTCCCCATACCCCCGCAACCGATCACCCCGATATTGATCCTCTCAGAGGCCGACCTGCGATGACCGCCGACGGTGGAACAGGATGTCAGGATGGCGGGTGCCGCCAAAGCCAGACCGGCTGTGGCCAGAAACCTGCGGCGGGTGAAATTGGATGTGGCTGATTTGTTCATGAAATGAAACCTACCAACATCAACCGCCGGGATCAACCCCCAGAAATACTCAACCTGATTCGATCCCCTTCCCTGCCTCCCGGATCGCCTTCGGATGAGGTTCCAGGGATGACATATTCGGAAAGGTGTTTTCATCGTGACTAACGGGCGGGTTGCACAGAGATTGTTTCCAATGATCCTGAACCGGCAACATTCGAGAGCCCGCCCCCCGCATGGAGGGCATTCCTCCCCAGGCAACTCCAGAAGGCACTTCGGGATCCTCCGCCGCCTCAGCCACGTGCTGCATGGATTGCTGCTGGTGGTTTTGCTCCCCGCAACGGGATCCAACGCTGCACCCCGCAAGACTGGCGGGATGGAGGCACTGGGTGCTGCATTCGCCCAACCGCCCGCAGCCTTCCGCCCCTGGGTTTACTGGATGTGGCTGAACGGGAATGTAACCCGCA
Source organism: uncultured Verrucomicrobia subdivision 3 bacterium (assembly GCA_903913865.1). Lineage (GTDB taxonomy): Bacteria > Verrucomicrobiota > Verrucomicrobiia > Limisphaerales > UBA8199 > UBA693. The sequence goes on along the minus strand of CAIWMU010000007.1, from coordinate 10,657 downwards.
ACGGCATCACCGCCGATCTGGAGGCGATGCAACGGGTGGGGATCGGCGGAGTGCTGATCATGGATGTGGATCAGGGCGCCCCCCAGGGCCCGATCCGGTTTGCCAGTGCCGATTGGCGGGGGCTCTTCCAGCATGCCTGCCTTGAGGCAAAGCGGCTCGGGCTGGAAATCAACATGAACAACGACGCCGGCTGGTGCGGCAGTGGCGCACCCTGGATCACGCCGGAGTTGTCCATGCAGAAAGTCGTCTGGAGCGAAACCCATTTATCCGGCCCGGCTCTGAAGGTGGAACCTCTCCCGCAGCCGCCCACCACCAGAGGATTCTACCGGGACATCGCGGTGCTCGCGTTTCCAACCCCCACGGGGGAAGAAGAACGGATGGAGGACCACTCCCCCACCTTCACAACCTCAGGGCCGGCACCTGCAACAGATAAACCCGGGAGAATGTTCCGCCTGCCCAAAGCGGAGCCGGACAGGCCATCCTGGCTGCAGATCGATTTCCCCACTCCGCAAACCGCCCGTGAACTGTGCCTCACGCTGGGACTTTCCGGCGACCAGTTCTGCCACGGGATGCTGCAGTGCTCGGAGGATGGGGCCACCTTCCGGGACGTGACACAATTTGTGGCGGATGGGCGCAGGCTGGTCCTCGATTTCCCGGCAGTGACCTCGCGGCACTTCCGCATCCTGTTCCACCGGCAGCATCCGGACATCCAGAACATCCTCATCTCCAGCCCGGAACTCAGTCCCCGCCTGCGCATCCCCAATATCGATGCAAAGGCCGGGTTCAGGCATTCGACTTTTCTCCCGGGCCCACGCCAATTCCCGATTCTGAATCACTACCCCGAGGCTCCCCAGGGATGTGCCATCCCGCACAACCGGGTGCTTAATCTGACATCCCAACTGCGCAAGGATGGCCAACTCGACTGGCAACCACCCGCTGGCAACTGGACCATCCTGAGAATCGGCCACACCAGCACAGGGGTGGACAACCACCCGGCGCCGGAGGGCGGGCTGGGCCTGGAATGCGACAAGCTGAATAAGGAGGGCATCCGGGCTGTGTTCGGCGGGTTCCTGGAGAAACTCGTCCGTGAAAATCGGCATCTGGCCCCCGGAGCACTCGTGGCCGCTCATGTGGATAGTTGGGAGGTCGGATCCCAGAACTGGACGGCGCGCTTTCCAGCGGAGTTCAAACGCCGCCGGGGGTATGACATCACGCCCTTCCTTCCCGCGCTCACCGGACGCCCGGTTGAGGATCTGGAGCAATCGGAGCGGTTCCTGTGGGATTTTCGCCAGACGATCGCCGACCTGCTCGTGGACAACTACGCAGGGGAACTTCGACGCCTTGCCCGGCAGCATGGGCTGCGTTTTTCATTGGAGGGCTACGATGCCCCGTGCGATGACCTCACCTATGCGGGACAGGCCGATGAACCGATGGCGGAGTTCTGGACCTGGCCACCCTACGAGATGGACACCACCTGCACGGAAATGGGATCGGTCGGCCATGTCTATGGCAGACCTGTCATCGGAGCCGAGGCCTTCACCGCCACCAGCACCGAGCGGTGGACGGCCCACCCATTCACAGCAAAGCCCTATGGCGATTGGGCCTTCTGCGAGGGGATCAACCGGCTGGTGGTGCACCGCTACGCGATGCAGCCCTGGACCAGCCCCGATCGCAAGCCCGGCATGACTCTTGGCCCGTTTGGCCTGCACTACGAGCGCACCACCACCTGGTGGGAACATTCCCGCCCCTGGCATGAATACCTCACCCGCTGCCAGTTCCTCCTCCGCCAGGGTCTCTACGTCGCGGATGTCTGCTTCCTCACCCCGCAGACAGTCCCGCTGCATTGGCGGCCGCCCTTCGATATCCGGGACAGGATTGAATATGGTTTTGATGCCTGCCCGCCTGAAGTTGTTCTGACGAGGATGTCCGCCAAAGATGGCCGCATCTCCCTGCCGGACGGCATGAGCTACCGGCTCCTCGTCCTGCCGGACTCCACGGCAATGACGCCTGACCTCCTGGAAAAAGTCAGGGATCTCGTCCGGGCCGGGGCAACCATTGTGGGACGTCCCCCGGCAAAATCACCATCCCTTGCGAACCACCCCGAATGTGACGTGCAGGTGAAATCGCTCGCTGCCGAGCTGTGGGGCTCCCAAAGCCTCTCCCCCACAGGCGAGCACCGGCTGGGTAAAGGCCGGGTGATCTGGGGACGCAGGCCGCAACAGGTCCTTGCGGACGATGGAATCCCCCCGGACTTCCACCCGCTCAACGCCCCAAGGGCCGCGAATCTCCGCTACATCCACCGCACGCTCCCGGCCGGGGATGTCTATTTCGTCGCCAACCCGAGGCTGGAACGGGTTGAGACCCTCTGTGAATTCCGTGTCGCCAACCGGACACCGGAGCTTTGGTGGCCGGACTCGGGGATGATTGAGCACCCGGCCATCCACGCCCCCGAAGGTGGAATCACCCGGTTGCCCTTGAGGCTGGAACCGGGCGGTTCGGTGTTTGTCATCTTCCATTCCCGGGAGACTCAAGACCAGAACCCGCCGATTGCACTCCTGAAAGATGGCAAGGTGCTCATCGATTGCGGCAACCCGGATGCCCGGCAAACCGCTGCCCCTGCTTCGGTCGCACAACCCGTTCCAACAAGTGCCCCGACGCAGGACGCCACCAACTCCACCTTCACAATGGCAGTCTGGGTCAGGCCCGCTGTGGATATTCCCCTGCCGGAGGAATCCAATACCGGCCAGGCCTCCTACATGCTGGAGCGGAACGACGCGATCTTCCCCCCGCCCGGCCACGAGATTCCCGGTGGACCTGACCACGCAGGGGCCGGGCTCTCCATTGGCCGCAACGGGCTCTGCGTCTTTGAACATGCCCCCTTCCACTTTCCCCCTGTCCTTGTCCACAATTCCGCGATCACAAACTGGACCCACATCACGATCGTTTATGAACACGGCAAACCGAAGCTCTATCTGAACGGCATTCTCGCTCGCGAGGGGCGCCAGAGCGACTACATCGTCCACTCGGGGGTGGGTCTCCTCCACAGGCGCGGCACCGCCCCCTTTCAAGGCTCGCTGGGCGAGTTCCAGGGATTGCCCCGGGCACTCCAGGCTGAAGAGGTCCTCCGGTTGATGCGGGAGATGCCCGTTCCCACCCTGCCGCCAGAGTTTCCAGCCGTGGAACTGACCCGCAAACCGGCCGGCGATCTGCAGGCCACAGTATGGGAGGCGGGCAGATATGGTTTGAAAACCTTGGCCGGGGCACCCAGGACGTTTGAGGTGCCATCCCTGCCCCAACCGGTGGTGCTGGATGGCCGCTGGGACTTGAGTTTCCCTCCCGATTCCGGCGCCCCGCCCTCCATCCAACTCGACCGGCTTGTCTCCTGGAGCCAGCATCCCGAACCGGGCGTGCAGCACTTCAGCGGAACGGCCACTTACCGGAAGGTGTTTTCAGCACCGCAGGAGCCCCGGACCCACACGCGAAAAGTCTGTCTCGACCTGGGTCAGGTAAGCGTGATGGCCCGTGTGCGTTTGAACGGGAAGGATCTGGGCATTCTCTGGAAGCCGCCCTACCGGATCGATGTCACCGCCGCCCTCCGGCCCGGGGACAACGAGTTGCTGGTCGAGGTCGTAAATCTCTGGGTCAACCGCATGATCGGTGATGAACAACTCCCCGGGGATAGCCTCCGCAACACCGACGGCACCCTGAAGGAATGGCCGGACTGGATCCGGAAGGGACAACCCGCCCCCGGCGGCAGACAGACCTTCACCACCGGACCACTCTGGAAGGGGGATGAACCCCTCCGGGAATCAGGCCTGCTCGGGCCGGTGCGTTTGCTGAGTGCGGAATGCCTGAGCCTCGGGAGACCCCATTGAGCATGCCTATCTGGCCGGACAATTCCGGACCCCCCGATTTTTGCCCCCTTTCCATTCCCGGTGTATCTGGTATGTTCCCTGCAGGTTCAGGGTCCGGCCTGTGCCCAACCGATGTTTATGCACCCGTTTCAAATCATCTTTAATCCGACCAGCGCGGCGGAACTGGCCCGCATGCCAAAGGAACTGCAACTGCAGATTCTTGGGGAATTTCGAGGTCTCCCCCAGCAGGTCCTGCTGGATGACAGTGATGCCTTTGGAAAACTGGAACGAACCGGCCGCACCCTCCACCGGTTCCGCGTGGGGGATTATCGTGTCTATTTCGAGAAGCACGAACTCGGGCTGGTCGTCCACCGCATCCTGAACCGCCACACCTTGAAAGACTTCATGTTCCGGTCGGGATTGAAGATGGAGGAGGATGAGGCCCTGCAACAGAACCCGAAGTTCTGGGAATTGATTGAAACCGCCAAGACAGCGGCAAAATCCTGAGTCTTCAGGTCCCTCCAAGCAGTAAAATTTCCCCAACAGGCGGCTTGCGCCTTGGGGTCAGACCTTTTTCCTCCCGCAGATGAGGATCAGTAACCGCGACCAAACGGACCGGGTGGCAACGGAAGCCGATTCGGCAGGTTGGGGAAGTTGGGAATGCCCTGTTGGTTGGGCAGTGTCGGATTCCCAGCCGAAGCCGGGTTGCCTTGGGTGGGATCAGCAGGCTGGGCGGGCGTTCCCATGCCCGGGAAACCGGGAAAATTCGGGTCGTCCTTGTGCAAATCCAACTGAACCTGATGAATGACCTCCTGCTCCTGGGCCGTCATCGGCACTTCAGGTGGCCAGTTCGGCTGAACAGCCTGCGATGACGTGGGCTGGGTAAGGGCAGTCAGGTCAAGCATCGTGTTGCCAGCCGCTCCCGGCACAACAGCGGCCCCGGGAAGACCCGCAACAGACCCAGCGTTCCCGAGGGTATTGTTGGGCATGGCCCCATAACCACCTCCAGCAGAATAACCACCCGCAGAGGCGGAACTGTAGGAGGCCCCGGAACCACCGGATGTGGAACCTTGATTCGGCACGCGCAGCGTGCGCGGCGGCATCTTGTTGATCCCCCCCGTGTCTGCGGGCGGGTTGAAGGGATTGACCAGAGCGGGACGGACACCCCCTCCTCCCTGCATCGGCATCCCCGGAATCGCCCCACCGGCTCCTGGAGGCCCGGCAGATGCGGTTTTGGAACCATTCTTGTCAAAAGTAAGGGTCAGCGGGGTGCCACCGTATTTCACTTTGACCGTGCCGGTCTTCTCGTCAATTTCCACCACTTCCATCTCCCCATCCTGCTGGCCTTCGGCAAGGAAAAAGGACTGGTCCCGGGCCGGTTCACCCGGCTTTGCGGCCACCGGAGGGGTGCGCATGATGGCACGCTTGTTCCCGAAAATAGTGGTAATGCCGGTGAGTGTGATGTTGGGGGGCGGAGCTTTCTCCTGCTCAGTGCTGCTGGTGGGGGGCGGTGGTGGCTTGAGCTTGAAAATATTGCTCCCGACGATGCCCCCATAGGGACTCTCCCCCGCAGCGGAGCAGACCTGCAGGGAGCCGCACAGTGCCAGACTGCCGAGGACGCCAAAGATTTTGCTTCGACCGTGCATCATGATGTTACAATAGTCTTTCATCCACCAAACACCAGTGGGAAATGGAAGTTGCCCGGGAATCCGCTTTCCACCAAAAAAACACCCCACTCCCCGGATCAACGCAGCCCAATCTCCTGAACCAGTTCCTCGACAATCCAATTGGGCCGGGTGGCGAACAGTCGATCCGCCGCCAAACCGTGCTGCCAGACTGCATAGCGCAGGGCAATGGAAAGATCCCCCTGCAAGGCCGGCTGGGCCAGAAGCCCCGCCATGTAACCCGCCAAAACATCCCCGCTACCCCCCTGGGCCAGAAACGGATTCCCAGTCGGATTCACAAAAACCTCACCGGTGCTCCGGCCAATCAAGGTGTGATGCCCCTTTAGAACCACCCATCCGTTGCCCATCTGCCTCGAAAGGCGCCTCAGGGCATCCAGACGGTTTGCCTGAACCGCCGCAGGGGGGATCCGCAGCAGTCTCGCCGCCTCTCCGGGATGGGGCGTGATGACCCGCAACGTGTTTCTGGGAACCGCGTTGAGCGTCAGCCAGTCCAATGCACTGGCATCCACCACAACCGGCAGGAGGGAATCCCTCCAAAGCAGCCGGGTGAGGGCCGAAGCAGTCTCAACCCCCTGAAGCCCGGCCAACCCCGGACCGATCAGGTGGGCCGTCCAATCCCCCTGCAGCTTGGTTCCCTGCTCCAGCAGCCGGACCATGACCGCCTGCAACTGGGTCGCAATCGGAAAATAAACAGAATCCGAGGTGTGGAGGGTGATGAGCCCCGGCTGGGCCCGCTGCGCACCACGGGCAGCCAGAACGGCGGCCCCGTGATACCCCAGGCTCCCTGCAACGATCGCCAGATGCCCGTGTGTGCCCTTGTGGCTTTCCACCGGGCGCACCGGCGGGTAATCACTGAAATCCCCGGGGGTCGTCCAGACAAGTTCCCCCGCCACCTTGCAGGGGGCCAACCCGACATCCTCCGCAACCTCCAACCGCCCCACCCAGGCTCCCGCCGGTTCCTCAAGCAACCCTTTCTTGGGTGCCCCTACTGTGATCGTCTTCCAGGCTTTGACAGCTTCACCCTGCGGCTTGCCTGTATCGGCATCGAGCCCTGATGGGACATCCACGGCAACAACCCGCAGCGCCGCCTCGTTCAGGCAGCGGATGAATGCAATCCAAGCCTCCCCGAGAGGGCGGTCGAGACCGATCCCGAACAAGCCATCCACCACAAGTGCCGGGCGTCGGGCCAATTCCTGCAGCAACCGGGCCAGATCCGTCCCCGGATCCCCCACGTTGAATAGAACCACATCCCGCCCCTTCAACTCCCCTGCAGCAGCACGGGCATCCTCCCCATTGTGGCCTTTGCCCGCTAGAATCAGCACGCGATCCCCCAATCCGGTCGCCTGAAGGCACGCAACCGCGATCCTGCAGCCCACCTTCTGGATGACTTCAGCCTGCGAATGCCCCGAAGCCCAGGAGGCACGCTCCCACTCCCTCATCTGTGCGATACTCAAAACTGGCAATGACATACACTCTGCCTACGCCTCCCCGGCACGGTTCTCAAGTCAAATCTGCCCCGGCTCCGCTCATTTTGGCTTTTTAACAACCCCATCCTGGCCCATGCTGAACACCGTGGATGACTTGAATATTCAGGAAATCAAAAGTGCCGTGGATCGGGCTCTGGCTGAGGATGTCGGCTCCGGGGATGTGACAACCCTCGCAACCATCCCCGAAACAGCCACCGCAACCGCTTTGCTCCGCGCCCGGCAGCCGCTGGTGCTCGCGGGTCTGGGCCTTGCCGAGCAGGCATTCCGCACCCTCGACCCCGCTGTGCAATTCGAACGTCCCGCCCGGGACGGTGATCCCCTCCCTGCCGGGGCAACCGCACTCATCATCCGGGGCAATGCGCGCGCACTGCTGACTGCGGAACGGGTGGCCTTGAATTTCGTCCAGCGCCTGTCCGGAATAGCCACGCTCACCGCCCGTTATGTGAAGGAAATTTCCGGGACCGGGGCGCGCGTGCTGGACACACGCAAGACCACCCCGGGGCTCCGCGCCCTCGAAAAGTTCGCCGTCCGCTGCGGCGGCGGCCAGAACCACCGTTTTGGCCTCCACGACATGGTCCTCATCAAGGACAACCACCTCGCAGCTCTGCGGCGCGCCCAACCGAACCCGGTCGCAGCCGCCATTCAGCGGGCCCGCGCCCAATATCCAAAACTCAAGGTCGAGGCGGAGGCGGACACCCTGGAACAGGCGCTTCAGGCAGCCGAGGCCGGGGCCGATTTCATCCTGCTGGACAACATGCCCCCCGCCCTCCTGCGCGAGGCGGTCTCCCGGATCGCGGGCCGGTCCAAAACGGAAGCCAGTGGAGGTGTCCGGCTCGAAACAATCCGAACCATCGCCGAAACCGGGGTGGATTTCATTTCAGTCGGAGCACTGACCCACTCGGCCACCGCGGTCGATCTGGGGTTGGATTTCGAGGAGTAGAACCTCCGGGTTGCCCCAGCACTATCCCATGAGCATCGATCTGGAAATCCTCAAGGCCCTCCACGGGGCCTCCGGCCGATCCGTAAGCGGTGCCGACCTGTCCCAGACCCTGGGCGTAACCCGCGCCGCCATCTGGGCCCGCGTGCAGGAGTTGCGTTCACTCGGTTATGATATCGATGCCAGTCCTCATCAGGGCTATAAAATAATCTCCTGCCCCGATCTGCTGCACGCGGATGATCTCTTGGCCCGCCTGGGTCCGGTCTCGGTGATCGGGAGGGACATCCGCGTCTTCAAGGAAACGACATCCACCAACGATGTCGTTGAGAAACTGGCCCGCGACGGCGTCAAGGAGGGGGTTGTGGTGTTCGCAGAGTCCCAGACCAGGGGACGCGGCAGGCTGGGCCGCAAATGGGTATCCCCCTCGGGCAAGGGCCTCTGGTTCTCCATCCTCCTCCGGCCCGCGCTCATCCCGGGCGAGGCCACCCGCCTGACAATCCTCGCCGCCGTCGCCTTGCGGCGCGCCATCTCCGGCTACACCGGGATTGAGCCGGAAATCAAATGGCCCAACGACATCCTCATCAAGGGGCGCAAGACCGCCGGCATCCTCACCGAAATGCATGCTGAACCGGACCGGATCAAGCACCTCGTGCTCGGCATCGGGGTGGATGTGAACGTGGAGCCCGAACAATTGCCGCCGGAGCTTGGCCCCATCGCCACCTCGCTCCGCGCAGAGACCGGGCGGATGATCAACCGGGCGGAACTGGCCTGCCGCATTCTCAGGGAACTCGATGCCGACTACGAACACCTCAACTCAGGCCAGTTCGCCCGGATGGTGGATGAATGGGAAGAGCACTGTTCCACAATCGGCAACAATGTCTCCATCCGCATCGGCAACCGCACCCTGCGCGGCCGGGCCGAGGCCCTGAGCGAGGATGGTGCCCTTCTGGTCCGCTCCGAGCATGGCCGGCTTGAGGCGGTCATCGGAGGCGATGTGTCTTTGGATAAACCCACATGATCCTTCTTTACGACATAGGCAACACTCACACACACCTCGGCCTGGCGGATGCAACGCGCATTCGTCGCCAGTTGGACATACCGACGAAAGGATGGTTCGACAACTCCGCCGGACAACAGGTGATGCAATGGCTGGGCTCGGCAAGCATCACCGGGACAGCCCTGTGCAGTGTCGTCCCACGCGCCACAGCCTTCGTCTCAAGCTTCTCGCAAAACACCTGGGGCCTCCTGACGCTCGAACTCACCCCGACAACCCTGCGCGGGGTGGGGATCGATTACCCGAAACCCGCCACCATCGGCCCTGACCGGCTGGCCAACGCAGTCGCAGCTCACCACAGGTTCGGCGCACCCGTGGTCGTTGTTGATTTCGGGACGGCCGTGACTTTTGATGTCGTTGACCGCTCAGGCAACTACGTCGGCGGAGTGATCGCCCCCGGTCTGGCGGCGATGACTGAATATTTGCATGAAAAAACCGCCCTCCTCCCCCGCATCTCCATAAGGGAGGTCACCCGCTCGATTGGAAAGAGCACCCGGGAGGCAATGCTGATCGGTGCCGTCCATGGCTACAGGGGACTGGTGCGGGAGTTGATCATGGAACTGAAAAAGGACCTCCACTGCCCCCGGCTCAAAGTGGCCGCCACCGGAGGCTACGCCAAACTCATCTCCGCCCGACTTCCCGAAATCACCCACGTGGACCCCCTTCTAACGCTTGAAGGTCTCCGACTCGTCTGGCTGGCCCATCAGCCACCCCTCCCCAATTCTTAATACATAATTCTTAATCTGTAGTTTTCCCCATCCCCCCATCCGCCGCAACCTGCACCCTGTAACCGACAACCCCCCAATTCATAATTCTTAATTTTTAATTCTTAATTTCCCCACCTTCCCTCCCCCTTTCGCGACGATCGGCCTCCATTCGCGGCCCCCCCCTTCCCCAGCACCAACGGTGCGGACAATCCCAGCCTGGGGTACCGCCCCAGGAAATGGTCCATTGAAACGATTCAAGGGCTGTAAGCCCGATATCATCCTCCCGTCAATCCAGAACGCGCCCGATGTGCGAATGGGTCTTCCGCCTACAGGCCAACGGCCTGACCTATGTGAGCCCAGGCCAGCGGCCTGGGTTAACCGGAAAAAGAAACAGCAGGCCCTGAAGGGGCAAACTACCTTGCCCCCAGGAGCTTCATCAAAGGCGATGTCCGGTTCGGTAATGCGTGTGGATGCGAAGGCTGCCTGGGACGCCCCTTCAGGGCTTCTTTATATTTTGGGACTATTTCCCAGGGCGCTGCCCTGGGCTTTCTCATTATGCGCCGTTGGCGCGGCGGGAAAGTGGGGCATGGTGCCCCCCCGGCGCGGCAAATCGGTCAACGCCCAACCACCATTGCCCTCCACCCCTCTGCGGTAATCTGCGTCATCTGCGGATAACGCGTTCCCCTGCCCCCTCCTCCCTCCCCCTTTCGTGTCGATCGGCGTCCATTCGCGGCCCCCCCCTTCCCCAGCACCAACGGTGCGGACAATCCCAGACTGGGGTACAGCCCCAGGAAACGGGACATTGAAACCTTTCAAGGGCTGAAGGCCCGATCCATCCGTTCCAGCCTCCCATGCCATTCATGACACCGGGCTTTTGTCAGCGGCGGGGCGAATGTGGATGAAAACCGGCGGTATGAAAATCCGGTTGGGGTG
>CAIWMU010000006.1 GCA_903913865.1 uncultured Verrucomicrobia subdivision 3 bacterium | reverse complement strand
GTGGGGGTTCCGTTGACCGTCACCGTGGCCTGGGAGTTTGCGGTGCCCACCACCTCCACATACCCGGGAACCGAACGGCTGGTGTACTGGTTGAGGTTGTTGGCCGTGTGGCGCTGATACTTCAGGTTCACCCCGTATTGGTCGCCGCCAACCCCGGCGGTCTGGCGGTTGCCAATGTCGTCGAAAGCGTAATCGAACTGCTGCCCGGCCACGGGTGATCCGTCGGACCAGTACTTCCTGCCCGAGGTGGCCTGGCCAAGCCGGTCATAGCTGTAAACCCAGAAGGCGTTATCCTCCCGCGTTGCGGCCACCCGCTGGCCGGCCGCGGTGTTCGTGTAGGTGAAGGAGATGAGAGTGGATTGCTGGCCGTCGAGCGAGACGGTGGCCGCCAAGCGGTTCAGAAAGTCATGTGTTTTGGTTGTTTCCATGCGCTGCACGCCATTGTTCGCAAAGGCAATCTGGCTTACCAACGGTGAATCCGCAAGATAAGAGTAACAGGCCGTGTTGGTTCCGTCACTCACACTCGCCAGGCGGGCGTCGGTCCAGGCATAGCCCACGCTGCCCAGCACGCCGGACAGCCCCCGGACGGCCACATTCGTCCGGCGCAGGAACTCGTCCAGCCGGTTGGTGACCACCAACCCGTTGAGCGGGCCGCCGGTAAAGCGCTCCGAGACCAGGATTCCGGCCTCGTTGAAAACCTTGCAAGCCACGGTGGTGCCGTCGCTGGCGCCAACCTGCCGGCCGCGCCGGTCATAGTCGTAGATGAGGCCCGGCGTGGCATCCGAGTGGTCCACCGTGCGGAGGTCCCCAGCCTCATTGTAGGTGTAGGAGGTTGTGATCCGGGGATTGCCCCGGGCCCAAACCCGGGAGAGCAGCCGTCCGGCGGGACTGCTGGTGTAGTTCACCCCGGTGTTGTCCGCATACCGTTTGGAGATGAGGAGGCCCTGATAGGCATCGTAGCCCTGCTTGTTTATGTTGGACCCAACCCACTTCATCTCGCCCGTAATGACAGACTCCCATCTGACACGGCAGCCTACCTGTTTGGACTGATGCTGCCACTTGAGTTCCGTGCTGGCCGCCTGGTCCTGCCAGGGTGCTCGGAAAGCCAACCACCAATCCGGTCATTAAAATATCCGAAACCGGTATCCGACCGAGGATTCACATCACACCATGGTGTGTCAATCTCCATAGGTTTGAAGACCCTGAAATGCATGACAGTCTTGTCCCGGTCCTGAAACAGCAGAATGTGATACGTGTATCCGCGCCGTGTTGGAACGTCCGTTATCCGAGCCTTACTGTCATTGATGCGCAACACGCTAACAAGGTTCGAGATGTCTGTGGCGTTCGTTAGCACACATAGCGGGGACTGCCCTGATAGGCTTGCCGGGGTTATGGACTTGTCGATGTAAGTTCGCGGGCCAGTCAGATAGACCTCTACGAGAGTTGGCAGTGGGATCTTCGGCGGGAAGTCGCTGAAGTAAACCGGCCCATTCAAATCGAGCCTATAGTCAGAAACGCTCGCAGTAACCACGAAAGATGCGGTAATGCAGACTAAAAAGCAAAGCCATGTTCTCATAGCGCAACAGTCCGCTTAGTTCTTCGGACAGTCGCCACTAGCATCCACGAAGCGGCTTCCGTCAAAATACACGTTGAAGTCGGTTCCCACCCCAAGAAGGTGGATAAGCCAGATAATTCGCGTGATCAGTTCTCCAGACCCGCTCCTGTCGCTATTGAACCACTGCGGGTCAAAATTAAAGGAGTCGCGGGGAATTGTCACGTCGCCTCTGAACCTCCACTTGCACGGACAATAGTGGGCGAACGAGGACATGTTGCCCTTGAGGCGCACGTTGATGCGGCCAGGACCGCCTTTAATGAAGATTGTCTTTCCACCCTCCATATACAGGTCCCGAACCCTGGTGAATTCGAGTCCGGGTTGCCAGGTGGGGCACTTTGAGCACACCGATTTAACCGCTGCATCGAAGCCATCGAAATCAGAGGGTCCCCAGTCAGGGTCATAGTTCTTGAACGGCACGTGAACGTCACGTCCACTGCCGAAGAACCACCTTAATGCCCCTTCAAGAAACCCTATGTCGTTAAGCCCTTCCGAGATGCTTGTCACTCCGTTGTTAAAGTCATCCACCGACATAAGCCCCAACGGGTCAAACCGGTCCAGTGGGTCATTGCCCACGAATCCGTAGAGGTTTCTTCCGCCATGTTCCCCAATAGGGTCTTTGCAGAGGAACCTTCCTGTGGGCGGGCTGTAAGGTCGTAGCGCATACATCAGCAAGTCGGTTTCGTCATCCTGATACTTGGTGGAGAACCGAAACGGATTAGCTCTGGCCATCGGCCCGGTGGCCCGGAGGAGTTCACCGAAGGGCCCGTATTCGTAGCGGGCCGTTTCGGTGCCATCCGCAGCGTTGACCAACATCGTCACATTTCCGTTTCCATCATAGGACGCAAAGTGGGTTGAGGGTTGGTTGTTGAAGGTGGAAGTGTCGCGAAGCCACAAGAGGCCGCCCACTCCCCCTGCACCCTGGAGCGAGCCACTCAAGTCCAGACCCCAAACATGGGAGCGGACCACCGTGTTGTTCGTTGCGTTCAGCTCCGCAACGAGGTTCCAGCCGTCGTAAAGGAACTTTTGGTCCACCGCCAGCGCACCGGTCCCAGTGGTGTTGTTCCATACGCGCTTGGTGATGCGCCTGCCCTGGTGGTCATACGCGAAGTCCAACCGCTGC
>CAIWMU010000005.1 GCA_903913865.1 uncultured Verrucomicrobia subdivision 3 bacterium | reverse complement strand
GGGCTCTGTGCCAGAATCCCGTTGGGATTCCCGGCCGGGACAGGGGGTTGTTGTTGTTGGACTGTGGATATAGACCGCATCATAAATAGTTGCGCATGGCAGGTTCCTGACATGCCCCTTTCTCGGGCCTCACATGGTTTCGATGCGCAGAACGTTACGGCGCCGTGTCTAGATGACGATGGTGGGGTAGGTTCAAGTCCAATGGAAATTGTGTGCGGTTCCCCTCTGGAGTCGCGCTGAGAAGGATGTTTCAACATGGCATTCACTTTGTGTGGGAATCGCTTGCCGTGGAAGTTTCGAGCGTGAGTTCAATGACCGTGTCCAGCGGGTCATGGAGTTCCTTCGACAGTGTGATTTGGAGGCCGGTGGCGGTTTGGGTTGCGGCCGTTTTCGTTCCATCAAGAGTTGTCGCCGACTGCACCCGGGCCTGCAGTGGCGGGAGTCGCAGGGTGTCCCCCTCCCACTCGAGAACATGCAGCCAGATCTTGTTGCCACGGGAGGTGCTGCCGCCCCAGGGCCCATTGGGGAACGGACCACCACGGGTGCCATAGATGCTTTGGCCATTTTTTCTGAGCCATGCCCCCATCTGCCGGAGCGCCTCGATCTGCTCAGGCACGATTTCCCCGGTTGGCATGGGGCCGATATTCAGGAGCAGGTTTCCATCGCCTGTGACGGTGCTCACGAGCATCTTGATGCATTCAGCAGGGGATCGGGTCGGTTCACCCGGGCGGTAGGACCAGCCCCCGGAGTCGTTGCGGCACCTGGTCATGGTGACGCACGATTCCCAGGCCCGGTTGGTCTGGTAATGTCCGATCTGTTGTTCCGGGGTGTCGTAATCAGCCTCGGTGAGCTGGTGCATGGCTCCGGGAGGGATGTTGTTAAGGCCGCGCGCTGAGCGGTTGTTGACGAGGATGTCGGGGTGCTGCTTGTAGAGCATCTTGAACATATTTTCGATGGTGAACTGGTTCCAGTCCCCGAACGCGTGGTCGAACCACATCACATCCACCTTGCCATAGCGGGTGAGCAACTCCCGGACCTGTGCTTCGTAATAGGCATTGTAGGTGCGGTTGTCCCCCTTGAGGTAATCCGGATGGGTCCAGTCGCGGGTGGAATAATACCAGCCGAGCTTCAGCCCCTGCTTGTGAGCGGCATCGGCGATCTCCCTGCACAGGTCCCGGCGGAATGGGGTATCAGCGATGCTGTAATGTTTTGGGTGGGCCGGATCATTCCAGCGCACCTGATCTGTGGGCCACATGGAAAATCCATCGTGGTGCTTGGTGATGAAGACCACGTAGCGGCATCCCGCATCCTTTGCCAGGGCCATCCAATCGTCGGCGTTGAATTTCACCGGGTTGAACTGCTGATAGAGGTGGTCGTAAACATCACCGGGAACCTTCTGATGCTCCTGACCGCCCTCGATGCGGTCCTTGCGTCCCCAGCTGATTTCCGCCCCACTGATGCTGACCGGCCCCCAGTGGATGAAGAGCCCAAATTTGGCGTCACGAAACCACTGCATCTGCTCCGGTGATGCCGGGTGTGGATTTACAGCGCGGTCATCCGCAGTCTGCGACCCTGACGTCAAGATCCCCACAGCTGGGGCTTGTTTCTCCAGCCATCCCCCCAGTTTATCAGCCCACAACTGGCCATGTTTCTGCAGGCCTTTTCCGTTGAAATGGACCCCATCTCGGAATTCGGCGCGGAGTGCGTCGGTGTCGGGGCCTTCGAAAGAGATGCCTTCCTGCCAGAGCCGCTGCATCGCCTTGCGGAATTCGGGGTCTGAGGGGTCCGTCTCGCTGTGGTAGGTGGTTTGCGCGGTGAACCAGGGAACGGCCCAGCCGCCCTTTTCCCGGGAGGCCCGGATCAGCTTCACCATGAAGCCGAAGTATTGGTCCCCCGTGATCTGTCGATCAGCCGGGTAACCGGCCCGGGCCTGACCCGCATCGCTTTCCCCCTGATGCCATAGCACGGCGCGAAAACCCTTGGGACCGAGGGTGGTCAGACGCTTTGCGAGTTGATCAAACAAATCCCCGGTGCTCTCCCATTCCTCCGGTGAGACCTGACGCATCCCGCCGGTGGTGGGTTGTTGCCGGACCCGTTCTCCCCGGGGAAGCCACTGCCGAACGCTGGTGCCACCGGCAGCGATGGGCACGACGCCGACCGGGACATGGAACCGCCCGTTCAAAGCATCGCCGAAGGAAGGCATGAAACTGCCATTTCCACCACCCGTTCCGGGCTGGGGGTCATTCGCGAGGGACCACTGATCCCCGCTGAAGGATCCGACGTTGCCGGTTCTCGTGGTCTGCTTCTCAGAACCCCAGTTTCCCGCGTTGGACTGGCCCGCAACGATGAAGACCTCGCCGATCCCCACGTGTGCAACCGTTGCGGTGACTACTGATTGTCCTGCCTTGAGCCCCCGAACCTCCAGCCGATACCAGCCGCCCGCAGGAGCGTTCACGGTGAGGTCAAACGAACCGGCCGGGACTGCTGATGGGAACTCGTGCCACGCTTCGTCAAGAGAACCGGAGAGGGGCTTGCCAAGCAATCGATACTGCCATTTTTCCGGGGTGATGTCGGCTCTCCCCTGCAGGTGCAACGGCCCCTCGCCGGTGGTTTGTCGCTGGACCACCTGATAGTCCATTGGAAGGGTTATGGTCAGTGACGGGTCGGCAGCGATGATGTGGAGGGGGGCCAACTGCAGGCCAGCCGCCACCAGGAACAGGAAGGCGTGTTTGTTCATTTCGTGTTGCGTTTGGGTTGGGACGCTTTCTCCTCGATGTCAGCCACGACGACCGTCTGGTTCAGGGCAGGTGCCGTGGCCGGCCAAACCAGCTTGTCGCCACGTTTCGTCAGGGCCGTGATATGATATTCGAAATCCTCCCTGGCTGCGGGAAGCGTTGCACTGTGAACGGACCGCGCGATGTGGTGAACGGGGATGGTCTTCCATCGCCCATGGCCAAGGGGCCGGATTCTTAGAGAGATGGATTTCAAGGGCTCTTTGTCCACAGTGATGATTTTCAAGACCATCGATTCCCCCGGGGCGGCGATGCTGCGAACCGTTGGCACAACCAGACGTGCCGGTCCCTCGTAGGCGATGGATGGGGTGCAATCTGGTGGCAGCGGTGCGCCCAGGATCTTTTCCAGGGCGGCATCGTGTTTGTCGAGAAGGCGGGCGGCACCGCGGGATTGTTGTTCCAAATTGGCGAGAGTTCCCATTTCGCCGGGGGTGTCCACGGCGGCGATTTGAAATCGGATCATCCGTGTCCAGAGCCGTGCCAAATCCCGCCGGGCAGAGAGGGCTTGTGCCTTGTCCGGGGCGGGGCTCTTCATGATCCGGTCCAGTTCTGCCGAGACACAGCCCAGTTCTGCCATCGTGCGGGTGTAACGGAATGTATTCAGCCAGTAATCATACCGGGCCAGGTTGCCGGGCCCCCTTACTTTGGGCCGCAGCGCTTCCGCCTCATCAACAAACGCGTAACGGGTTGCCTCCTGTGCCCAGGGTGTTGCGTTGGGTTTGACCCTGCCGGGGCCCACGCTCCATTGGGAGATTTCCGGAAAAGCCCTGCCGTCGATCCGTGTGAAAAGGGCCCCGATGGATGGTCCCGCATCCGTGCCGAAGTTGGCGACAGCCCAATCCTGATAGAAGCTGGCGGCTCCGAGGGATCGGTCCTCTCCGGCATTTGAACCACCTGTTGCCACCAGGTCGGCCTCGTAGTCCTTCCAGGTCGGCCCGCCGCAGTTGATTTTCCTCACATAGGCCTGTCCTGAAATCTGGTTTGCCCCGTCTGTTGTCCCCTGGATCACAATTCCGGCAATGCAGGGAAGTTCGATGATCCGGGTGAAGTCCAGATTCAGGCGCCCGTTGGCAACGCGTAATTGATGAAAGTCCAAATCCAGCGCGCGATCCTTCCCGGCTTTTTCGAAGACATCGATCCGCTCAACCACCTGCTGGCCCTGCAGCTTGATCCCGAAGGCCCTCGCGCCGATGGTCGAATAGGCCGGTTCGACCAGTTTGAGTGTCACCGAATAGGTGCCATTGGGGACATCCAACTGGTAGCCATCCGTGTCGTAGCGCACACTCTGGTAAACGGGGCTCTCTTCGGTGCCCGCCATCACGGTGGCAAAGCTGGTGATGGAACCGTTGATTGCGCCTGAAATCTTCCGGACGGGTTGTGGTGCATCCGGGATGGACCAACCGGCCTGGGCGAGGGCCGCGATGTTCATTCCGATGACCTTTGTGCGCCAGTGAATGCCAAGCAACCCCGAGCAGCCATAACGGAGGGCATCGGATCCATCTTGAAACATCCGCCCGACCCAGGGTTGAGGGCCGGTCATATTCGGATCGTTTTCCAGCCAGGGGATTGCCCATTTCGGCCGGTTTTGGACTCGCTCAAAGCTGGCCTCGACGGGCGCGTGGCCGACCTTCTGGTTGATGCAGCTCATGGGGGATTCCCCGGGCAGCAGTTTGTCGAGGGCGGCGCGGTCCTGCTGCGGTCCCAGCACCCAGCCGCAGGATGCAAGGGTCAACGGGTGGTCCAGCTTTTCCAGAGCAGCCAGGGCGGCTTGCACATCGCGGGTCGTGGCCTCGAACTGACCGGGCTTGTTGCCCCCCCACGTCCAATCCTCAGGCGTCCAGAGCCAGTAATAGTCAACGGGGAAGGCCCGGGTGATACGCTGGAAGATTCCCTCGTAAAGATCGCGGACCACCGCCACATCACCGGGATCCTTGCCCTGCGCCTTGATTCGATCCCGGACACGCTGTGGGATCGTGAGGGGCGTTTCGGTGCCGATGCAGGTCTTGATTCCCAAACCGCGAGCCACTGCGAATGCTTCCCGATACATCGCCGCAGTCCTGTTGAACACGGTGTTGCAGTCGGCCGGGTCTGCCGGCCAGGGACAGTAGCCAATCTGGGTATCCGGACCGTAGGCATCGTGCTCGAACAATTCAGCTGCGCCACCGACATACTGGCTGGTCTTCATCGGGATGTTTCCCCATCCGGGTCGCAGGGTGTTTGCAAAAAAGCCCGGGTAGCTGAACGTGACATTCCCCCGGGAATCCATGTCCTGCGGCAGACCGATCCAAACCGAGGGCTCCGGTCCGGGGGCACCCTCCTGGCGCTCCGGGTAATTGTGGAGGCCGATGAAATTCATCCGCATTCGGGCGAGTTGCACCGCATAGGCCTTGTAATCATCGAGATTCCACCAGTCCGGCCCCTCGAAAAAATCGTGGAAGGGGAGGATCCCCCGGGTTGCAAACAGGGGCTTTGCATCCAAGTCCACATCCGGCAGGGTTTTGACTGGAGCATCAGGGATGACATCACCGTGCAGATTGAACCGCACACCCAGTTTCTCAATGTAGCCGTAGGCACCATAGAGCAGGCCCAGATCCCCCCCGCCGTGGATTGTCACCTTCCTGTGGTTCCCGATTGCCGTGGTGTGAATCGAGTAATGCCCATCGTCGGAAGGTCCGCCATGGGTGAGTTCGATCTGGTCGCAGGATACAGGTGCAGTATCGGCGATTCGGGGCAGATCACCTGTTCGCAAATAGATGTAGCGCCGCAGTTCAGCTGCTGCCAGGTTCGAGCGGGGGCTCCCATGGGTTTGGCGCACAATCACCAGATGGGCGGGGTCGATCGCTGCCCGGGCATCGCCGCATGAACCGACGCAAAAAGCCACAACGCCAAGGAATCCCAGCACGGCCCTTGTCACTTTTGCGCTCCGCGCCCGTCGTGCTGGATGCTGAAACTGACCGGGAGTGTTCATGATGGGAGGTGTTTGTTGAAACGGGCTTTCAGCCGGAGGGGCTACGGGAATGACTCAGCGTTTGGTTTTGGGATCCTTATGCTGTTGAAACACAATCTGGCCGCCGGCGAAGTCGGGTGGCAGTGTGATGGCTCCATCGCCTCGCGGCATCACGCGGCGACCATCGACCAGAGCGAATTCAGGCGGTTGACCACTCGGAATCTCGAGAATCAAACGGCCCCGGCGGAACCGGAGATCGGCTTTGATGGGGGGACTGCCCGGGTATGGTGCAGGCTTGATGATCAGTTGGTTTCCCTCGAAGCGAACCCCGAGCAGGTGGCGGACGATGAACAGGCTCACCTCGCCGGAAGTCCAGGGGAGGACGCCGGAGGTTGGGGACTGGGATCGGATGAGGGGGATTTCCTCGAACCACGACCCGGTGCGGCCCCCCTGAACCGTGTTGAGCCATTCCAGCGTGCGGCGGCTGCGGTCAAACTGTCCGGCCTCATGCTGTGCGCGCAGGATGAAACAGGTGGCAAAAGACCATGGGCCGGGCTGGTCGCACTGGCCGCTGGAGTGGTAGCGTTCGTAGCCTCCGCCGAACCAGCGTGCGTCGCGGAGTTTCTCCAGTTCGTTCAGGGTGTTCCGTGCCAGTGTGGACTGCGGGGAGATTAAGCCGTATGCGATGGGCAGTGCCATGGTGGCATCGGGATTCGCCAGATTGACGTGCTCCGTCTTCAACGGGACATCCGGGGCGGCGGCTCCGAAGTGGATGAACCGAACCGGTTCGCCATTGAGGGCGCGGCGCTTGATGAGGCGTCCGTCCTCGATCAGCGCACCTCCCGGCAGGCCAAAGGCCGATTTCTGGATTCGCGCGGCCTCGCTCAGCCAATGTGCGGCACGGTCGGTGGCCCCGAGCGGTTCGGCCAGTGCTGCGGCATCCTGAAGTCCGAGGGTGACGTAGGTCTGGTAGGCCAGTTCATGGGCATCCTCGAGCGTCCGCTCCCAGAATTCACGGCGATTGTGGACCATGCCGGTCTTATCCCTGAACTCGGGCCTCAGGGGACGCTCCACCATTGCGATCAGCTTCGTCCGGTGCTCCCGGATGAGGGTGTCATCGCCCGTCCAGTCGCGGTAGGCTTTCAGGGCGTGGATCAACTCCCCCATCTGGTCGAATTGCTCACGGTCAGGATCGTCGAATCCCCCGGCGATCATCGTGTTGCCTTCCGCATTCACCATGTGCTCCAGAACGTGGGCGAAACCACGTCGCGCCAGTTGGAAGTGGCCTGCGTGAACCAGACCGAGGAGGGTGTTCGAGGTGTCCCGCACCCACTGTGCGCCATACTCGAAGATTCCAGCATCCATCACACCATTGTCGGCAACCATTCCAGCCAGACCGAATCTGGCCTTTTCGAAAATGTCCCGCACCGTCGTGTCGCTGGTCTTCACGGAGGAGGTTCTGGCCCAGGTCTGCGCGGTCTGTCGCATCTGCTCCTCGATCTGCACCACGCTGAGAGATGTCGAGTTTGTGGAGCCCGGGGAGGCATCCGCAGCCAGGCTCTCCTCCTTGTTGGCCGGGATCTGGCCTCGCAGTAGAGTATCGACCGTTTGGGATTGTCCCGGGTTGATCAGCAATGGGCCTATTTCGACCAGCCCCTGACCAATCATTGCCCGGGATGGAACAGTGGAAGCCAGACCGAGGCCCATGCGGCACGCGGAGGCTTCGGTCATCAGCCAACCATGGGACATCACCAGGGTTCCCGGGGGAAGGGCTATGCGCAGCTTCAGGTCCTCCGGTCCGCCAAGGTTGGCTGAAGTCAGCTGGATCCTTCTGAGGAACAGGCCTTCATCCCCCAGAGCCAGCAACTGCTCTGTGACACGCACTCCTCCAGCCCACCAGACCGCCTCGGCAGCGGGAATCCCCTCCACGGTCGTCCATCGGGTCTGGGTTTGGTAGCCGAGGGCGGTGAATGGGAAGTCACCAAGAACCACCTCCAAGGAGCTTGCTGCCAGTCCGGCACCCTGCACAAAGTTGAAAGCCTGTTCCTTCCGGGCGGTCTGATGGTTGTCTGCCGCATCAAACAGGTAATACATGAAGGCCGGGCCCAGATCGACCTGGTCCGACTGCACGATCATTTTGGCACGGCCGCTTCGCAGGACGAAATATTCACGTCCATGGATGAATGATTGTTTCTGGAGTGCGATCAGATTGGTATCAATGCTGGCTGCAGGGGCATCAGGCAGGATGAAGGCAGCCAGGAACAGGCAGATCCACCGGATGATGTTCCACTTGGAAAGGGCGCATCCAGATGGATCGGCGGGCGAGTTGGGGTTCGAACGGTTGCCGTCCGCCCCATGTATAGGGATGCTCACAGGCGGCGGATCCAGACATTACTATAGCGAACCGGGTTGCCGTGATCCTGAAGCATCAGCGGTCCGGCGGGGACCACGCCTTTCAGCGGGGCAGCGGTGGTGGGTGAACCTTCCACGGGGATGTGATCCTGCACCAGAACGCCATTGTGGAGGACGGTGAACGATCCCGGTTTGGAGGCACCACCGGACACCGGTTGGGGCGGGTGAAAAATGATATCATAGGTCTGCAGTTCACCCGGCTTGCGGCAGGCATTCACCAGCGGGGCATTGTTCCCGTAAAAAGCGGCGGTCTGGCCGTTGGGATAGGTCTTGTTCTGGTAGCAATCCAGCACCTGAATTTCATAGCGGCCCATGAGATAGATACCACTGTTGCCCCGGCCCTGACCATCCCCCTTCACTTCGGCCGGGGTTGCCCATTCCACGTGCAACTGCACGGCACCGAACTCCTGGCGGGTGAAAATGTCCCCGGTGCCGTTCACCTCAGCGCAGCCATTATCCACCCGCCACCCGGCATCGGTGCCGTCAGGCTTCCTCCATTTTGACAGGTCTTTCCCGTCGAACAGGATGATGGCATCCGAGGGGGGGGATTGCGGGCTTGGGGATGCGGACTTCCCGGGAGTGATCACGGGCGGTTCCGCATCCGCCGCCTGAAGGGAGGGGGATTGGATAACCGAGAGACACAGAAGTGTGAGCAGGCTGGGGATCAGGGTTCGATGACTGGCATGCATGTGAGTGTGGATGTTTGATGGTTGCTGTTTGGGTTCAGGTGCTGCGCAGATCTCACTGCTGCTTGGTATTTGAGGGGACCTGCGGGATTTGGATCTCCGCTGTAAAAGCCAATTCGGGATCGGCCCGGCGCTGCAGGGTCTGGCACAGAGTGAGCAGGCTGGGTTGAATCCTGGTCTTCACTGTCTTTCCGTTGAATTCCAGAGTGACTGCTTTCCTGAAATCGACGAGGCGACTGTCGAGCAGGATGGAGGCCGATGCGAGGTTCGTGCCCGCTGTCACCGTCACATGATTATTCCGGCAGGCGGCCTTAAGTTGCACGCCCGGGGCGGGGGATGGGACATGCAGCCAGAAGAAGTCGCGGATGACTCCATCGCTCAGCAACCAGTCCAGTTCGCGTGGAACCGGATTGCGACTGGATGAATACATTTCCGAAATCTTGTCACGGTCCGGCAGGCCTGAATGGGGATGGTCTGCGATGATCTGCACGGTCACCGGGTAGATGTCCGTCCGCTCCCCGCGAAGCTTCTGAACCTCCTTAACGAACTCCTGGATGCGGTCGTAGCGCCCGTACATCGTGTCCTTTTCGCCGAGCATGCAGCTGAAGACGGTGTTCCTGAGGGTGATGGGGTGGCTGCCATCGGCAGGCGCAGCCGCGCTGGCATGAATGGCCGCGAAGTGGTCCGGCATTTTCGGCCCGATGGCAAATGCGCCATAGCCCCCGTGCGAGTAGCCCATGATGAACTGCTTGTTCGGATCTACATCCGCAAAGAGGAGGAACTGCTCAAGGAGATTCCCGATGAGTGGATAGACATAGCCCGTGTAGAAACCGTTCCATTCATTGTTCGGTGCGCGCAGTGCCACGTAAATGTAGCCTCCGACCTCCGGATGGTCGCGGTAGTAGATCTGCATGTGCCGCCACTGGCTGTCGTTGAGTTCCTGTGGAGCCCCACCACCGCCATGCATGGCGATGAACAACGCCCATCCGTTGGTCGGGCGTGATCCAACAATTTTCACCGTATAGGGGCTGACGTGCTTCTCAAAGCGAACCTGCCGCGCATCAAAATCCTGCCTGAGCTGCGAATGAACGGGGGTGGCCCGGAAAGATTCCCATGCGCACTGCCTGACCGCAGGCTCGTTGTTTCGAAGCAGTTTTTCCAGGTCCGCCGGGAACTGCCATCCGGCCTGGCTGCTGGTGGAAGCTGAGAAGAAGGCCGTCAGGGCCTGGCTCAGTCGCACCTGGTCCTTCCGGGAAAGGGATTTGGCGGCGCGGGGAGGGGTGTAGAGGGGTGGATTCAGGGTGGGCACGGATGGAATCCCCCCGAGGAACAGGGCCAGACGGTCGGTTGCATTCGTTCCCGCCGTGTAGTATTGGCGGCACTTTTTTCCATCGTGGGTGGTCTCGACGATGTAGGTCTGTTGAAGCGGAATCTGAAGTGTCAGATGGTCGTTCATGTCGGCTGTGGGGCCCTTGCTGGTGCCCTCAAAGCGAAGGGTGTGATTCGTGGCCGAGGTCACCGTGATTTTGGCTGCAACCCGCTCCCCGAGTGGGCGGTCGAACACATCCACCATCAGACGCAGCCCCGCAGGCTCCACGGTGCGGGCTTTTGTCGCGTAGCGGTCGGTGACATTCACTGCGTTGACATAATCCACATTCCGGGCCCAGGAGAGGGGGAAGGTGACTCCGGTTTTCCTGAAACTGCTGGCATAGATCGAACGAAGGGCATCCTCCTTCACCGCCTGTGACGCATTCCCCGTGAACCATCCCCGGTCGAGTCCATCAGGACTCTGTTCCGCAGCGCCTGTAAAATGCCATGCCCCATCCCAAATCTCGACCCAGGTGTGGTTTCCGCTGTTATTGGCCCAGAGCGGTGTCGCGGCGATGCGCGCCGGGATGCCGACCGAGCGGCAGGCATCCACAAGCAGTATGGAAAGGCCGGTGCAGGTCGCCATGCCCGATTCCATGGTCTCGAACGGACCCTGATCGGGTGCCCTGCGCCGGGTGGAGTATGCCACCTTGAGCAGTTTGAAGAGTTTTCCATTCAAAGCCTGCCCGGCTGCGGCGGTGGTCCGGCAATCCTGAATTAGAGGTTGGGAAATATCATGGAGCTTGCTCCGCCAGTTGTCCCGCTGCTCATTGAGGCTGGCGTAGGGGAGAATCTCGTTGAGAAATATTTCCGTGGGAACAGAGGACTTCCATGGGGCGGCTTGAAAGGTCTCGGTTGCCAGTGCAACGTTCTCCAGAAGGAAATCGGCGCGAAGGTCTTGCAGGTCCCGGGGGGGCATGTTGGTGAGGAGGAATTCCATCGCCTCCCGCTGTGCGGTGGGGGTCTTCTCCAAGGCCTGTGTCAGTTCACCCCGGTTCGTCCCTGCTTGAACCAGGGCCGAATTCACAGGGGAGGACCACCAACCCGACGGGTTTTCCTGAGCCTGGCTGCGAGTCCAGAGGCAAACCAAACTGAGCAGGAACAGGAGGGTGGGAAAGCTGCGGGGCAGGGTGGAGAGGACCTGGAACCGGGCTGCCGGTGACCGGGATGACTCTGGTGCCTGACACGTCATGAGGCGTGAGATGGTCATAGGAATATTGTTCTGCAGGATCATTCCAATTCCGCGCCCTTCCTGCCAGTCGAATGTGGGGAAGGCGGTGGATTTTGTCCGCCTCCGGGCGCATGCCTGGGAACCGAAGGATCTCTTGCGACTCCGTGGTATCCCTTCGCAACAGTTACTGGTGTGACAGCAATCGCACAGGTCCCAGCAGGCCGGATGTCGGCTTTCCACGATAGTTGGAGGGAATGGTCTGGTAGTGGTTGGCGAGGGTGTTGTAAACAATCACATCGATGGTGTTTTCCCCCTTCTTGAGAAATCCGGTGACATCCAACCGCCAGGGCGGGGCGACCCGCACACCGACCTTTTTGCCATTCACGACCAGTTCAGCCGTCGCGACGACGCTGCCAAGATCAAGCGTCGTTTTCGCTTTGGCCTCCTCCCGGGTGAGTGTGGTGCGGGTTGTGTAGCGCACACCTCCCGAATAGTTGTTCAGGATCCCCATTTTTGACCAATCCCCCAAAGGTGCCATCCCATTGCCGTCCGTCTCAACCACCACGGGTTCGGGAATGGCGGATCCACCGCTCATGCCCAGTTCAGGCGTTATGCGCAGGGCGATCAGGGGCGCAAGCCGGGCTGGATGTGCCGATTCAAAGCGGCCATCGCCGCTCTTTGTCATGGGGGTGCCATCCATCCAGGCATCCACGTGACCCCTGGCGTGGATCCGGAGTGCCGATGTGCCCGGGGCGGATGTGAAGCGGAACCATTCGGCCGGTCTGCTTCCCGCCGAAACGTCGAAGGGGATGATTCCGGAATCGTGATACCATCTCATGGCAAGGGGTTCACGGGTCGTTGGCGGGGGAGCGCCCTCCCGCCGCAGGACAAAGTGGCCCCGACCGGCGTGGTCATAGCGCACGAGCACCGGATTTGCACCCGGGTGCAGTTGGACAGCATTTGCGGGATCGCCAGTCGCCGATCCGTTCACATAAACTGCGGCCGGTGTCAGGATGGGGGATGTGTGGCTCCCATCCGCAGGCTTTGCCGTGCTCACATCCATCGTTGCCCTGGTGGCTTGCTCCACCGTCGCGGAGGTCCAAAGGTAGTAGCGGGTTCCGCTGTCCTCATCCACATAACGGGTCTCGTTGTGGCCTCCAACCGGTTTGCCCAGGCAGAGGAAGTCGTCGGTCACGATCCGCTTCA
Organism: uncultured Verrucomicrobia subdivision 3 bacterium; assembly: GCA_903913865.1. Classification (GTDB taxonomy): domain Bacteria; phylum Verrucomicrobiota; class Verrucomicrobiia; order Limisphaerales; family UBA8199; genus UBA693. Next base: position 4,192 of record CAIWMU010000005.1, on the reverse strand, counting down.
GGCCGTGGTAGCCCTGATGGCCGGAGTCACCCTCTTTTCCATAGCGCCAAGAGAAGTCATATTCCCGCCAATGCAATGTCTGGCCCCCTACCGTGACCGGAACAGCCGGGTCCAACCGCTTCAGATCGGCCAGTTCCTTATCCAGAGTTGTGGCGTCGATATTGGTGGAGATGGGGCCAAGGAGATAAAACTGTGCGCCAAACCCATGCAACCTAGTTTCCCAGTTGCGATCGTCCGTTCCGGGCAGCATGGCGGTTTTTGAGAGGGATTCCGATTCCCGGCTCCAGGAGAAGCGGCGGGCCTCGAGCCCGATCATCCGGTTGTCCGGCGTGACAGGCATCCGGAAATCGCCGTGTGAATTGTCCATGGTTGGGATGAATGCCACGGTCCATTGATCAGCCAGGGGTTTGATGATTTCGGGGCTGGCATCCCTGGGTGGGGGGTTCACATGCTTCCTGTCCGGGGTGAAAACCACCACCTGTGCCTCGGTGCTCTCAAGAGGCAGTTGCACCTGCAAACCGGTGGGGGTTGTTGCTGTCACCCGCAATGGGCGTGTGGTGCCTGTCCACGGATCCCATAGTTCGACTGCACCCCTGGCCCGGAATTCGACGACGGAATCCGGTTTTGCATCCATCACCATGTAAACGTCGCGAGGCCCCACCTTGCGGTGGAGTGCGCGCACCCTCTGACCAATGCCCTGGACATCCTGCACGAAGGCGGCGCGGATCGCATCCACCGCTTCGGGCGTTCCTGCAAATCTGAGGGAGGGCTTGAAAGCACGGTTGTTCATCGCATCGAGTTCGGGGTCATCAAGCCCGGCGCGGTCGGAGGCGCGGGGCAGGGGTCCGATGTTCAGAACCTTCCCCCCCGCATCGGCGAATGCTGCCGCCTTCTCAATGCTCGGCCAGCGGACGGCGTTCATGTCCGGGAAAACGAGGGCCTGGTAGGAGGCTCCTGCATCCTTCACGACCAGGCGCCCGTTCTCCACGGTTGCGCGTGCAAGGGAGTCGTTGTCAATGAACTCAAAATTGATCCCGGCCTTCATCAGGCGGCTGCCCATTTCAAAGGCTGTTTTTCTGGCCTGTTCGCCCCCTTTGCCTCCATCCAACTCGGCCTCGTAAGGGGCGACCGGGTAGATCACTGCAACGTCGCAGGCGAAGTGTCCCTGGCTCAGGAGGTAGGAGAGGCGTTCAAAATACCGGAGAAAGCTGCCCATGTGGGTCCAGTAGGGCATCCGGAAATGATAGTCAGGCGGTGCCCACTCCCAGTAGGAGCCATAGGTGGTGTAGTAGAGGCCGTGCAGGTTCAGGAGGGTGCAACCGTAGAGGAAATTTTCCCGTGTCGCGAACATCAGCACCTCGGGGGCGGCCCCCCAGCCGAGGCTGTGGTACCCCTCAAGCCAGACCCGCTGGCGCTGGTAGAGGTTTGCGATTGAGGAGGAGACTTTTCCCTTGAGCAGATCGGCTCCTCCGTTGGGAGTGTCATGGCCCGGGGCCGAATACCAGCGGATGGCCCGGAAATAGTCGCCGAATTCGTTCGGACTCAGGCCTCGGCCGCCGGGATCGCAGGCGAAGATGATTTTGCGGGAATTGTGCCAGTTGAAGATGGGTTTGAAATAGCGCTCCTCCATCATCGCCATCCTCACATCCGCATAATCCATCCGCACCTTGGGGGTCACGTTCCCCATGTCGATCCACATTGCGGGGAGCACATCCCACAGGGCATAGCCCTTGCGCCGGAGGAATTCGTCCGCAAAGTCGGGATTCCAGGCGAATTTGCCCGCCCCAATCGTCAGTTCATCGTTGAAAAAGTAATTGAGCCCCTTGGATGATTTTCCAGGATTGTGATCTTCGAACTTTTGGAAAAAGCCTTTTATGATGGTTTCACCAGCACCGACCATCAGCGGGTTCATCGAGCCTTTCCGGGTTACTGAGCGGAAGGTCCAGATCTCCCAATCCCCATCGGGGGCCGTCCAACTGATGGAGCCGTCTTTGACGAGTGGACCCAGATCCACGCCCCCGCGCTGCAGTTTGCCGTCCGCCTTTCTGTATGCATGGACTGCCACCAGATCTTTCGGGCAGGGCAGGGTTCGGGTTTCACCCCCGCGCAGGGATGTCTTCTCGCCCGTTTCAAGCTGGAAGGCATTTAATTCCGGCTTCGAGTAGAACAGACGATGAAACAGGTTCGTGGGACCCTCGGGCCAGTCCTGGGTATAAGTGCTCATGCCGATCCCCATGTCCAGTTTGGCGCAGGCCTCGGAGATCCGGGAATAGACCTTCCACCATTCCTCGGAAAAGATGGCGGGCTCACCCTGTTCCGTGGGCCAGCCACTGTTGTCGTAGTGGGAGTAGTTTACCTGCACGCCGCTCACGCCCTTCTTGTGCAATTCCCGGATCTGGCCAATCATCCGGTCCACATCCAGGTTGTCACCCGTCCACCACCAGAACGGCACTTCACCATAACCCGGGGGCGGGTTCCGGAAGCCGGGCAGCGCATCCAATGTGGCATCCCGTGAGGAAAGCCCAGGCCCGCCGGCAATTCCGGAACCGAGGGAAACAGCGATGAATATGAGAATCAGGAACTTTTTCATTGGATCATGTCGGTCAAAATCATGCAGCCGGAGGCAATTTCGCAAACATCATGAACGCCCGGCGTTGGTTGGACTTCAGGGGTGCCTTCAGGTGCATCGGTGGAAAGTATGCGGGGCACATCCCCCTGTCAATTTGCTTGAAATGGCACATCTCTGCCTTCCGGGGGGCATGCGTGGAATCGGCTTCGGGTGGATATTCCGGGCGCCGGACCCGTTCCTGTCAGGATGGGGTGCTACGCTGTGAAGGATTTTCCGCAGGCACAGGTTTGGTGTTCGTTCGGGTTGATGATCTTGAACCCGTCCGCGTCTTCCACTTCGATATGGATTCTAAGGTGTGAGGCCGAATCGCTCGATTCGTCCAACAGTGACTTCACCCTGGCAACCGCCCGGGGCGTCGGTTGGATCAGTGGCATGGTGGGTTGATCAGGTGCCATAGTATGAATCATCAGGAAGCTATTCCCCATCAGGACAGGCGTCAACTGCTCGACAATGGGACATCATCGTCATGGCGGAAAGGGGGGCAGGAGAGCTTCGAGGATGGTGCACGGGTGTCGTTTCGATTTCCGTGAGCCAGGAGGTCCGGTTTCGGCCCGGTCCGGGGAATCGCTTCACGACCACTCTGTCAGCACAAACTGCCAGCCCAGATCAGGGTGCCACGGGTGATTGAGATTTTCTCAATATGCAGGCATCCAATTTGAGGGAACCTGAATGGGGATACTCTCCAGGACTCGTTGGCTTGCATGGGTAGTATGCTTGATAAGTAGTGTGTGGGCCTATTTATTCAACGCCCCGGAACAGTGTGGTAAACAGTTGCGTGAAAAGTGTGAAACCTTGACCTGGGTCAAAGAGTTTCTGAAAGTTTCTATTAATCTTGCTTTCATGCCGTCCCTCCAAATGTCAACGATCTTCCTGACTCAGTGCGCCTCAGCACTGCCGCCATGGTTGCAGCTGCCGTTGCCCCGGTTAATGGGTCATTGAACTCCAAAACCCAGAAATTTGTCAGTATGAAAACCGTTACCACGATCCAGCAGCCCGTTTTCTTGACACGATCCCTGGCAGATGCCGTGCGCCGTTTTGCGATGGTCGCGCTTTTTCTGCCCCTCTGCGCATCTGCCCAGTGGGTGACGCAGACGATCGCGCTGAACACCGGGTGGAACGTGGTGTATCTGCCGTGGACGGGGACGAATCTGGGCACGGTGGTGACACTGAACTATGGCGATCAGGAGTCGAACCGGTTTTTGCATACCTATCATGCGGACCATTACAATCTGGACACACGTTTCAATAACCATCTGGTGCAGGGATATGAATCGTATGCGGTCACGCGGGAGATCCGGTTGGGGGTTCAGGCGCCTGACGGGGAGATCGCGGCATCTACGACCTCCGGAAAGAGCCTGAGCGGAACGTATGCGGAGACGATCACCGTTCACTTTCAGGCTGCCTTGTAATGGTAAAATCTGATAGCCCGGGATGGCACCCCGTGGGGTGTGAGACAAAAAATTTCGGATTGAGTTTTTCAGCTTGTTTTTCGCGTCATGTGTGCCTAGCCTTCTAGGCATATATGAACCAACCCAAAAAAGCACACCTGCTCGAACAAATCGC
>CAIWMU010000004.1 GCA_903913865.1 uncultured Verrucomicrobia subdivision 3 bacterium | reverse complement strand
TTGAAACACCCGCTGACTTGTGCTCCAGCCTGTTTCATACCTTCGCAGACATGCAGCGCCATCCGGAAAAACTCCTGGGCATCCTTCGTCCGTTCTCTTGATGCCTATATGTCCCGTTATTTATGCGCACATGTATAGCCCATCTTCCGCAGTTTGAAAAATCGCTCCGTTGATTTGCAACGGTTTATGCACCTTTTCACCCGTTTTTCTGCACTACATTTTCGATGATTTTCCTGCGGCCCGGCAAGGCCCCCATCCTGAACCCCCGGCTTCCCACCACCCGATTCCGTCCGCCGGTGATGGTGGTCCCTGTCGGACCCGCCCTGATTTGGTCCCGAAGACAGTCCCCAACCCTCCTTCGATCGCGAAAACGACACCAGCCACTATTTTCACATAATGGCGATTTCGATAATAGTGGTTGCCGTTGTTTTTGCGTGACGGCATACTTTGCCCATGTCGAACGTAGGAAAGATGCAGGGTCAATTGCTGCCAAAGGGCGCTTATTCCGCCTTTCTGCCCGCTCCCCTGCCCCCGCTAATCGAGTGGACTCCGGGCCTGTTGCAGGCGCTCTCTGAAGCAGATCGCAAGATCGGCCAGCTCGCGGGAGAAGGCCATCGGCTGCCGAACCCGCACCTGCTCCTCCGGCCCTTTGTCCGGCGCGAGGCCGTGCTCTCCAGCCGCATCGAAGGCACGCAGGCCACCCTTGGCGAGTTGCTGGCGGCAGAAGCGGGTGCATCCGTGGACCGCAGCCCGGAGGACTTGCACGAGGTCGGCAACTACGTCCTGGCCTTGGAACATGGCATCTCACGCCTTTCAGAACTGCCCCTGTGCGCGCGCCTGGTGCGGGAACTCCATGAGAAGCTGATGAAGGACGTTCGCGGTGGACAGGCCGCCCCGGGGAAATTTCGCACCATCCAGAACTGGATCGGGCGGCCCGGATCATCCCCCGCAACGGCCCGCTTCGTCCCCCCACCCCCGGAAGAGTTGGAGAATGCCATCGCCGCCTGGGAACGCTTCATTCATGGATCGGACTTGCCACCCCTGGTGATTGCCGGGTTGATCCACTACCAGTTCGAGGCGATTCACCCGTTCCTCGACGGCAATGGCCGCGTGGGGCGCCTGCTGGTGACCTTGTTTCTCATCGAGCGCAAGATCCTGCCCGCGCCGCTTCTCTACCTTTCCGCATTCTTCGAGGCATCCCGCCGGGATTACTACGACCTGCTCCTCGGTGTAAGCCACCGCGGTGAGTGGAGCGAGTGGCTGCAGTATTTCCTGAACGGCGTCAGCGTGATGTCCAATGACGCCATCGAACGATCCACCCGCATCGTCGCGCTTCTGGACGGGTGGCGCATCAAGGCCGCGGATGGAAAGTCGGACGCACCTCTAAGGCTGCTCGGGCTGCTGGCGGACAACCCCTTCGTGACGGTGACAGGCGTCGCCGAGAAACTCGGTCTCGCCTTTACCACAGCACAACGATCGATCAAGCATCTCGAGCAAATGGGAGTATTGAAACAGCAAGGCGAGGCCCGCCGGGGGCGCGTCTATTGCGCGCAAAGCATTCTGGACGTGCTGGAGGAACCCGCCTGAGCCTGAAAGATTAATCCAGCACACACCAATTCCCCAACCACAAGGAGGATTGGCCCCACCAACAAAAGCTCCTTGCCGGGGCCACCGTCCGCTTCCATCAGGCCATGAATCCCTTCATCCAGCCCCTGGACCATCCATTGCCCGGTTGATATGGATGACCATGAAAATGACCCACGGACCACCAGCCTCTGGGCCATGCCCGCCGCCGGTAACATTTGATTTGAGACAACCTACGATTTGACTACGGCGACTTCATTTTCCGCAGACTGCCGATAGTTTTGTCGGGTGACTGCGTCCCTTTCGCCGTGGAAGAAGTTATAGAACGGCAGTACACCGGACACCCCCTTCCCGGCTTCCCATCCGTGTCATCCGTGCAATCCGTGGTCAATTTCCGGTCTGCGGGTTGGTCCGATCGGCCTGTTTTTTGCCCGTGAAACTGGCTTGTGGTCCTCACGCCGTGTTTTACGATATGGCAGTTCTGAATAATAAGATGCCGGAACGAGGGTGCTTATTATCCGGACAACGAACAAGAGTGGAAGACGGTGTCGCCGTAAATACATGCCGGAAGTCTCGCACCCGGGAGGCAGCCTCCGCAATGGGCTCTTCTGCACTACATCGCAAAGCAGCCAGGCCTCCAACTGCGAAAGATGGGTTAACACACGAAGATCGATAACAAAGGCAAAAGCAGGCAGCCTGCGAAGATCAGGGCCGCATCGATGCCCGCGTCCCGGAAAAAGGTCGCCGTGGAAAAGTCATCCCCACATTTCACAATGCCCCATGTTTATTGGGTATTTTGTGGAAAAACCTAAGAAAAATGGCGGAAGGGAGAGGATTCGAACCTCCGCTAGGGTTGCCCCTAGGTCTGATTTCGAGTCAGGTGCCTTGAACCACTCAGCCACCCTTCCGCTACTTGGGAACCAAGTGATGATATTCTTGTCACAGGTTCCGGATCGTGGCAAGCCCATTCCAAACTTCCCCAATTGCCTGAACCGGAATCTATCGCTAGTTTCCATCTACGCCGGGGTTGGCAACCAGACCATGCCGATGCGTTCCCGGCCTGATCTCCCCTCGAGCGAACCGCGATCCTTTCCACTTTGCCATCCGGATCGCCCAATGTAACGGCCCAACCCACCCCTTGGAGCAACCTTCGCGAGCACACACCCGCCTGTGAACCTGCAAACAAGCTCGCCACAAAAATTAACAACAACAAAAGTTTCTCTAAAGGGTCGGCATTTTGATCCGATAACCAATTGGACAGGGCGTCAGGGGCCGTAGGGATTGGAGTCGCTCGGCGGCTTCGGATGCCCTCAGTGGGGTGGGGATTCTGCTTCAGGGGCATATGGTGATGACGTTTGGACGACACTTTGTCATCGGTGGAACAAAAATGCATACACATCGAAACATTTCATACATGGGACTGGCAGGCACACAACCGGGCACATCGGTCGCCCGAAGCACAATTTCACGAAGATCCAAACACTCTAGTCGCTGCAAGCGGGAGTTTGCAGGATACTAAATTGGCCTGCAGCATCATCAACCCCAACGCAATTGCCTGCCTGTTCATGGCACCCGCTTTGGCGGTTTCACAATCGCTACCACGCACTGAATTCCTAAACCATTTTTTACTAGTTACTGATTGTTATGCCCCTTGGAAATATACACAAATTGTTTATCCTCCCTCTGTTGAGTACCGTCCTGCTCGGAGCGGCACTCCTCCCGGCATCCGCCGCCACAACCCTCTCGAGCGACCAGGCTCTTCAGGCCCTTAAGGAGGGGAATGCCCGCTACGTTGCCGGCAAACCACTGCACCCCAATCAGGACGCCGCACGTCGGACCAGCGTGGCAGCAGGGCAGAATCCCTTTGTCACAGTGCTGTCCTGCGCCGATTCGCGGGTCCCGGTGGAACTGCTCTTTGATCAGGGCATCGGGGATACGTTCGTGGTGCGTGTTGCGGGAAATGTCTCGGATACAGATGAGGTTGGCACGATCGAATATGGAGTCGGGCATCTGAAGACACCTCTCGTCGTGGTTCTGGGCCACACCGGGTGTGGTGCCGTCAAAGCCGTTCTGGAGGGCGCAACAGTCCATGGCAGCATCCCCGCCCTGGTGGACAACATTGCCCCCGCCGTAGCCAGGGCCAAAGCAGCGAACCCGGGCGCCAGCGGTGCCGCCCTGCTCGGCGCAGCGGTCCATGCCAATGTATGGGTTTCGATCGATGATCTCTTTCAGCGGAGTGCCGAAGTTCGAGAACTGGTGACGTCTGGCAACCTCAAGGTCGTCGGCGCCGTTTATGACCTCGAATCCGGCCAGATCAGCCTGCTCGGCTCCCATCCTGAGCAGACCCGGCTGCTGGCCTACACCAGCTCTGCCAGCCATGAGACGGGTGAGCCGGCCGCCACGGCGTCTGCACACACACCCTCCGGCTCGACAGACCACGCCACAACAGGCACCCACAACACGGCGACCGCCGCCGAAGCCCACGGCACCCCCACGGAATCAGTCCCCGCCGAGGCCACCCCCCGTATCATGCGGTGGATCTTCGGCACCCTCGCGACACTGCTTCTGGCCATGGCTGCTGCATGGGCTTTTGCACGTTCCGGTCTGAACCGCTGGCATGTGTCACAACGCATGGGAGCAGGCTTTGCCGCAGTGCTGCTTGTCCTCGGCGGAGTCGGCTTTGCCGGTTACGAGGGGTTGCACAGCGCTTTCCTCGGCTTCAGCGAATTTCAGACAGATGCCAACCACACAGAAATGATCACCCGGATCGACGCGGATGTCATGGCGTTGACGATTGCCACCAAGGACTTTGAAATCACCCGTAGCGCATCCGACATCGCCGACTACGAGAAGCAGTATGCAAAGATCCCTCCCCAACTGGACGCGGCATTCAAGGCCATCCAGGAACCATCCCGCAGGGAACTCATCCAGAGCCTCAGGAGACACTTGGACAGTCATCAAGCACTGTTCAAACAGCTGACCCTGGCGAATACCTCTGCAGCCCGGGCTGACTTGATCCAGCGGATCTCTGTTCCCGATCAGGCCGCCGGTGAGGAGGCCGACAAGCTTGCAGCTGAATTCACGGTGGATCAGGACCAGGCAGGACCAATCATCGCCCGGAACATGAAGGAGGCCCAGGCCGCCATCGTCAGCATCGCCCTAGCATCCCTGGTGCTCGGTTGCTTCCTCTCATGGCTTATCAGCCGCTCAATCGTCGCACCTCTGCGTGGCATCGCCAGCACTCTCTCCGCCGGGGCTGAGCAAACCGCCAGCGCCGCAGGCCAGGTCTCCTCCGCCAGTCAATCGCTTGCCGAGGGTGCAAGCCAGCAGGCCGCCTCGCTTGAGGAAACCAGCTCCTCCCTGGAGGAAATGTCGAGCATGACCAAACGCAACGCCGAGACGGCCGGTCAGGTCAAGGAGTTGGGCGGTCAGGCACGCAAGGCGGGCGACGTCGGTGTGCAGGACATGTCGACCCTGATATCAGCCATGGATGACATCAAAAACTCCAGCCGCGATATTGCCAAGATCATCAAGACCATCGATGAGATCGCCTTCCAAACCAACATCCTGGCACTGAATGCCGCTGTCGAAGCTGCACGGGCCGGTGAGGCGGGTGCCGGGTTTGCCGTCGTGGCGGACGAGGTTCGGAATCTGGCGCAACGCTGCGCCCAGGCTGCCAAAGAGACGGCTGGCAAAATTGAAGAGGCCGTGCAAAGGAGCGCCCGCGGGGCGGACATAAGTGCCAAGGTCGCCAGCAGTCTGGAGGAGATTGTCAACAAAGCCAGGCAGGTGGATGAACGCGCCGGCGAGGTCGCCAGTGCCTCCGAGGAACAAAGCCATGGTATTTCACAGGTCAACATTGCCGTCACCGAGATGGACAAAGTCACCCAGAGTAATGCCGCCAGCGCCGAAGAGAGCGCAGCTGCAGCCGAAGAACTTACCGCCCAGGCGGAATCCCTGAAGGAGGCTGTTTCCCAACTCCTTCTCCTTGTGGACGGGCAGGGTCGCAATGTGGCGTCACCAGCGGCCCGGGTATCAGCTCGAAATCATCACCGCGCAAATGGATCGGGTGACAGGTCACACAGGCTCGTGAGCCCTTCCAATGGAAATGCGCACCGCGCCGTCACCACCCGCACAAAAACATTGGCACCCGTTGAGCAGACGGCGCATCGCGGATCCAAAGGCCTCACGGATGACGCATTCAGGAATTTCTGAGGTTTCAGAACTCCTGCCGGGGGCCGGGAGGCTCTTCCGGCATGTCCCGGGTTGTCGCTTCGCTCAACCCTGCGATAATGGCTGGCACCCCCTCGGGGGTGCCCGGAACGCCCCCCCAAGCCGGAGGCTTGACAGCTATAAGCCGGTGGTTGAGGAGCAACGCGACGACACCACCGGTCAACGAACAAAACGAACCCCGCACCCCCGGCAGGGGGTGCCAGAGCGCAGGGCTGAAAACACGGAACGAATTCATTTGCCACGTGTTACGCAAACCATCCGCCTCCCTGCTGCGACTCCTGCCGGGGTTCAGGTAGGCCGGATATTCCGGTAGAAGCGGGCTGACCCGTTCCGCGGGAGGATCACATGGGTTGCGCCACCCTGGCCCCAGATGGGGGACCTTTCGCACTCCAGCTTTGCAGCTTCACCGAGGTTTCCACCTGGTAGATCACGTTGCTGACGGAAGTCCAGGACAGCCGCAAACCGGCACCATCGGAAAGCAGGGTCACCGCAAGGGATGCCGGCCCTCTCTCAACTACTAATCCAGGTCGCCGGACGGAGTCTTCCCTGTGTGATTTTTCTTTCAGCCCGCCACGCCACAGGCTAAACCGTGCGGATGAACAAGACTCTCTCCCTTGCCATCGCAGGCCTGTGCGCGCTCCACATCGCACGTGGCATCTGCCCTGCAGCGGAACTGCTGCTCGATTTTGAGAGCCCCGCCGATCTGCGCCACTTCCACGACGAGGGGCGGCAGGAACTCGGCACCGGGAAGACGGTCGAAATCACAACCGGCTTTGCAACCTCCGGGCGTTCGGCACTGCGCTTCGCCACGCCGAAGTGGAAGCAGGGCATGCCCCAGTGGCCCGCTTTCGAATGCGATCCGCCCCTCACCAACTGGTCATCCTTCGACCGATTGCTGATCGACATCACCAACCCAGGCGACCATGAGCAAACCCTCTCCCTGTTCATCACGGATGGGACAGTGCCCACCCGCGAGGGTCTGGTGCAAATCATCCCCCTGCCGGCTCACAGCTATCAGGCGGTGGCGGTTCATCTCGAGGGGCTGCTCGAGAAAAAGGTCAACCCCTCCTCCATCAGGCGCATCCACTTCTTCACTTCGGAGGCACCCGCCGACATGGATGTGCGCCTGGACCGCATGCGCCTCCTTGCCAAAGGGGAAACGGATTCGCCCGTCTCAACAACGTTCCTCCGTGAACTGGGCGGGCTCCGACTCGCCGAGTGGACCAAACTCAGCCAGGGTATTGGGGAAGCTGCCCGCAAGGTGCGCGAGGCAGTGCATCCCTACCCGGGCGCCCGCCCATGGGCCGAGGGGGAATTGGCCAGGCTGACAGACAACCTCGCACGGCTGGGCCGGGATTTGAACGCCGGGGCGGAAGCCGTCCTGCACGCGGATGCCGAGATGACCGTCCTCAAGGCCACCCTCCCCCGGCTCCTTTCCCTCGCCGACTGGCGAAAACGGTTCGAGCCGGTGCGGGCCAAGGTCAGCCGGGATCCCGCAGGGCGCGACCTCGTCGTGGGATTCGCGACCTCCATGGAGAAGATCGCACCGCGTATCATGCCGGTCACAGCCTCCGTCACGAACCATGTTCAACTCAGCCTCGCCCGGAACGAGAGGGAGAGCGTCCAACTCCTCGCATGGGCCGGAGCGGAAACCGCCCGGGATGTGTCACTCCGGATCAACAACCTTCGCGGGCCGAAAGGGACGGTTTTCGCCACAACGAACATCACTGTCTCGCTCATGGGGTATGTGCAGACAAAGCGCACCCCGCCCTACGGCTCGCCCTACAACGGCTGGTGGCCCGACCCGATTCTTGAGTTCACGAACCGGACGGACATTGCCGCCGGGGATGTTCAATCCTTCTGGGTCCGCGTGGCCGCCCCCGGCAACCAGCCAGCCGGAGTTTACCGGGGCGATCTTGAAGTTCTGGTCGCCGGTCGGAAGTCCTTCTCCTTCGACCTCTCCATCCGGGTGTTCGACTTCACCCTGCCGGAGGAATCCCCGCTGCCCCTGGCGATCACCTTCTCCCCGGAGGACAGCCCCCTGCCGGAAACCCGAGCGGATCAGGATGAATGGCGCAAGTCCCCGGAATACCCGGTCAATGCCTGGAGGAAACACCGTGCCCGCTGGGCGGAATTCCTTTCCGACTATCACATGACCTTTGACAGCCTCTACCACCGCAGCCAGCCTGGCTTTGACCTGCTTCAGGGCCTTGCATCAAAGGGCCGGCTGGGATGGTTCAACCTCGGCTACTACGACTATGTGCCCGCCGAGCCTGCCGGCCTCTCCGAATGGACGAACCGGACGCTCCCCCGCCTGCGCGAGGCCTACACCCGCGCAAAGGAGCTTGGGATGCTCCCGACCGCCTACATCTACGGCTGCGACGAGGTCACCGAGAAATTCTTCCCGCTGGTCGAGGAGGCCGCCGCCATCCTGAAGAAGGAGTTCCCCGGTGTGTTGATCATGACCACCACCTACGACCACACCTTCGGCGGCAGCGGGGCCATCAAGTCGATGGATGCCTTCTGTCCCCTCACGCCCAAGTTCGAGGCCGACAAAGCCACGGAGGCCCGCAAATCCGGCAGGCAGGTCTGGTGGTATATCTGCTGCGGACCCCACCCGCCACACGCGAACATGTTCATTGAACTCCCGGCCATCGATGGGCGCATCCTGATGGGGCCAATGACCGCCAAATACCGGCCCGACGGCTTCCTCTATTACCAGATCAGCATCTGGAACTCCCGCCACTGCATCACCTCCGGCCCCTTCACCGATTGGGACCCGCGCAGCTGGACGGTCTATCACGGGGATGGATCATGGACCTGCGTGGGACCGGATGGGACCCCCCTCCCCACAATCCGCCTGGAGAATTTCCGGGATGGGCTCGAAGACTTTGCCTATGTGAAACTGCTCGAGCAAATCATCTCCCGCCTCGACGCCGCCCGCAACCCGGATGCCCGCATGACAGCCTGGCTGGCAAAGGCGCGGACAACGCTGGAGGTCCCGGAAAGTCTCGTGAAGAGCCGGACGGAATACACCAGGGATCCGGCAAGCATCTATGATTTCCGTCAGAAACTCGCGGAGGCGATCGAGTCAGGAAGATCCTTCAGAAACTGAGCTGTTTCATGAGCGCCGCACATCCGCCCGGCGCGTTTCCCTTCGGTATTCCCAAGGAGATTCTGCCACAACGCCCGGGGTTGCGCCGCCGGGGTGCTACCGTGCGCGGACTGTGGATAAATAAACCTGAAAGGGTTGCGCCAACGAACAACCCTGCCACCGGAACCTGGCTGCCTCCTTGCCCCCCACCCCAACCTCACTGCTTTGCAGGCACAAACAGCGCGCAGACCGGCGAGCCGATCTCAAGTCCCTGCCCTGTCGCGAAGAGGCCCCCATTGGCCGGATTCACCCGGAACACGCACACATTGTGGGTGTCCTGATTCGACGCAAGAAGCCACCCGCCTGAAGGATCGAGGGTGATATGCCTTGGGGTCTTGCCGCCGGTGGATTGAAACCCGGCAGGCAGAAGTTGCCCCGTTTTCACATCGACCGAGAAAATCGCCACACTGTCGTGGCCGCGATTTGAGGCATAAACAAACTTGCCGGAGGGGTGCACCACCACCTCCGCACAACTGCTCGGCCCCTTGAAATCGACCGGGAGCGTATGAACGTTGCTCACCATCCGCATCGCTCCGTTCCGCGACGTGTAGGAAAAGGTGGAGATTGTGGAATCCAGTTCGTTGATGACGAACAGGAACTTCCCATTCGGATGGAAGGCAAAATGTCGTGCACCCGCGCCCGGTTTGACCCTGGCGAAGGGAGGCACGGCCGGAGTCAACGACGCGTCGCGCGGTTCAAACTTGTAGGCGAGAACCTTGTCGATCCCCAGATCGCAGGCGAGCACGAACCGGTCGCGGGGATCGGGCAGGATGAAGTGGGCATGCGGCCCCGTCTGCCGGGCCTTGTTCACACTGGAGCCCGTGTGCTGGATCGGTGCCAGAGGCTCCCCCAGCGAACCATCCGCCTTCAGCGGCATGCTGGAGATGCTCCCGCTCCCATAGTTTGCCGCAAACAGAGCACCGCCGGTCCGATCCACTGAAAGGTGGCATGGCCCTGTGCCGCCGGAAGGTTGCTGGTTCAGGAGCACCAGGCGCCCGGTGCCCGGCTCAATCCGGTAGGCGCTGATGCCACCCGTCCGCTTGCCATTAAACTCGTCCACCTCACCCACGGAGTAGATCACCTGCAGCTTCGGATGGAGCGCCAGAAAACTCGGGTTCTTTGCCTCCGCGACCAGTTCAGGCTCGGTCAACGCCCCGCTCCGTGTATCAAAATGGGAGAGATAAATCCCCTGACTTTTGGCCCCGGTGTAGGTGCCAAAATAAACACTGGGCTTGGATGCTGTGGCTGGCTCCACAGCCGCCACAGCGATGAATGCCGAGGCTTGAACTACAGCCATAGTCAGTTTGAAGAACGATTCCATTACCCAAAGTAGCAGAAAAACCCCAAAAGCAAAAATTTAAAGCCCCGGTCTGGGAATCACCTCGCCAGCAACGCCTGCCGGGCGGCCTCCAGTTCCTTCTTCTTGGAGGCCCCCACCACAGGATAGTCCAGGTCCAGCCCCGCCAGTGTCTCAATTATGCCCCCCGCCACCACCACGCGGGTGAACCATTTGTTGTCCGCGGGAACAACATACCACGGGGCTTCCTTGCTCGCTGTGTTGCGGATCATGTCCTCGTAGGCCTCCTGGTATTCATCCCAGTGCTCCCGCTCCGCAAGATCGGCGCTGGAGAACTTCCAGTTCTTCGCGGGGTTTTCAAGCCGCTCCAGGAAGCGGCGCTTCTGCTCCTTCTTCGAAACGTGCAGGAAAAACTTCCGCACCACCACGCCGTTGCGCGTCAGGTATTGTTCAAAATTCCGGATGTCCTCAAAGCGCTCCTCCCAGATGTGTTTGGTCACCAGGCGGGGCGGAAGCTTCTGCCGCTCCAGATATTCCGGATGCACACGGACGACCAGCGTCTCCTCGTAATAGGACCGGTTGAAGATGCCGATGTTGCCCCGGTTCGGCAGTTCCCGCATCGCCCGCCAGAGAAAATCATGGTCCAGATCCTCCGCAGAGGGGGCCTTGAACGAGGCCACCTGGCACCCCTGCGGGTTCACGCCGGACATGACATGCTTGATCACCCCGTCCTTCCCGGCCGCATCCATCGCCTGGAAGATCAGCAGCACAGCCCATTTGTCCTGCGCGTAAAGCTTGTCCTGCAATCCGGCGAGGAATTGAACCCCCTCAGCGAGAACCTCCGTCGCCTGTTGCTTGTCCTCCCCCCGCAGCGGGCCTGTATCCCCGGGATCGTGATCCGCAAGACGGAACTTCCGCCCCTTTACAACCCGGAACGGGGAGACCACCTCCCGCGCCTTCCTGACCATTTCCTGCTCCTTCATTTGGCCTTTCCTCCCGCAGCAGCCTCATCCGGCTTCAGAAGTTCTGCGAGGTTGTAACGGGTGTAGCGGGTATGGGCCGCCGGGTTTTTCGAATCCGCATTGGCCACCCAGAAATCGAGCGTCTCCGGCTCAAAGAGCACGGAGTGGATGTTCGAAGTCATGCAGACCGGCCGTTTCATCAGGTCCCTCGACTTGGGAGCGTCGAACTTGCCGTAACCCTCCTTCACCCGCTTCGCCAGTTCCTCATAGCGGTCCCCGGCCGACATCAGCACTGCATCCTCGATCGCGTGCGGCAGCTGGGGATGGGATTGTCCCGGCCGGATGACATCAAATTTGTCCGGTGTCGCCGCGATCCCCACCGCCTGCTTCGTCTTCGAGTCGGAAATGACATAGTAGTATTCGCACGTCCGGGGACTCTTGCGCATGATCTCCACGGCCTGATCCAGAGTGTCGGCCTGCTCCATCACTTCCCGGACCAGTTGCGCCATCGGCTTGCCATCCCAGTTGCCCTCACCACGCCCGCCCATCTCACCAATCGCCACATGCTTTGCGTTCATCGCCGTCACGGAACCGACAAAGCCCGCGTAACCGATGTTGACCCAGGCATTTCCCACCTCGGGCTGCATCACGATCACCACGGCGTTCTGCTCCAACCCCATGCCCCGCAGGTAATCCAGAATCCGGCCATGATACATCTTGCCCCCCTCGGTCGCCTTCCCAAACACGGCAAACCCGCTGCAATGGAACAGTTCCGGGAAGAAGTTCGCCAGGCGCATCTCGATATGTTCCAGCCCTGTGGCGTCAGCCATGGCATCCATCTCCCTCAGGTGGCGCGGATTCACATGCGGCCCGGTGCGGCGCTGCGCTTCCGCCACCTCATCGAAAAACCAGCGCCCCTTCTCGAAGGAACTGCCAACCCCGACACCGTAAACAATCCGGTCCACCAGATCGTGAATTCCCTGCTTCATCAACACCCCGTGCTGATGGCCCATCTCCTCGGGTGTTCCCTTCAGCACAAGTACCTGCGTCCCATCCACCTTCTCCAGACGCCCCGCCCCTTCCCGGGCCACGACCTGGCGCACGCCCGTGGCCTCCCCCAGCACGGGAAGATCCTTTTCCGTCAACTTCTTCACCAGCACATCCATGAACCGCATCAGGTGCGACCGCGCCACCACATCCAGTTTCCCGGCCGGATCGGGCTTGATCTTCCAATTCTCCGCCGGCCACTCCTTCTGATAAGCGGGGTCCTTCAGCTCCAGCCGCAGACTCATGCCGCCGACCTGCTTGTAATCCACCCGCAGGGGGAAGGAGTCCGATTCCCGCAGCCAAAGCTGCAGCGTCAATTTGGGCAGGTGGAGCAATGCGACCGCCTCCGGCTTGGGCGTGGCCTTGATCACCCGGCATGCCACTCCGTTCACGGCCTCATTAGCCAGTCCCTCCACCTCTGAGAGCATCGGAACCACCATCACCTGCGCCTTTGTGACAGGCCACTTGATCTCACCGATGGTTGTATCATCGATTGTTGTCGAATTCGTCCCGAACAGGGCGACGCCAGGCCTGCCGATCACCCCGAATTTCTTCCCCGGCACCTGGACCCACACATCCTCCCCATCCCGCCCCACCGTAATCTTCTGCCCCTCATATTCCGCCGAAACCTTCAGGTGATCCGGCGCACTGACTGCCAGGGCCACTTCCTTGCCGACAAAGTCGCTGTCAATCCCCTCCCCGCTCACGAGCTTCACGGTCACTGTGAACACCCCCCCGGAACTCCCTGCCCCCGGTTCCAGAATGCCGGTCAGCCGGGTGAGGGCGGTGCCCAGCAATTCGGCGGGCGAGTTGGTTTCCGCAGTCTGCGCTGCCCCCAGCAGGGGAAGCAACAGGGCCAGCAGCAGCGAGCTCAAAAAGCATCGAATGGTCATGGGCTCAACCTTACGCAGTCATCCTAATTTTGTCACGCCTGAGATTCCCGCCAGGATCGCCACCCGCGTAAGCGAGGGAGTCCACCCCCAATTAATACCTTTGAGAAGCATCAGCCATAATTGCACCGTGTGCTGGTTTGATGTGGCGCCGGGGCGGAAATAAGCTATGCTGTCCCGGTCGGTCTGGCAGTCTGCCGCATTTCGGCAGGCACCGGGCCGGTCATTGACCGTCTAAAAACTGAACTGAACTGAACTGAAATTGAACTATGTCATCGATCGCACAACTTCTCGGCGATAAAGCCGATTACCTGCTCAACTTCCAGAACCCGAAGATTTCCAAGGACCGGCTGCACAAGCCCGGCCCGGACGTCGTGGACCGGCTCTTCACCGTTTCCGACCGAAACAACCGTGTGCTGGTCAACCTCCAGCGCATTTTCAACAGCGGCCGCCTCGCCGGCACCGGTTACGTCTCCATCCTCCCCGTTGATCAGGGCATCGAACATTCCGGTGGCGCCAGCTTCGCCAAAAACCCGGATTACTTCGATTCCGAGAACATCGTCAAGCTCGCGATCGAGGGCGGCTGTAACGCCGTTGCCTCCACCTACGGCGTCCTGGGCTCCATTGCCCGCAAATACGCCCACAAAATCCCGTTTCTAGTCAAAATCAACCACAACGAGCTGCTCACCTACCCCAACAAGTTCGACCAGATCATGTTCGGCACCGTCAAGCAAGCCGCCGACATGGGCGCCGCCGCAGTCGGTGCGACCATCTATTTCGGCTCCGACCAGAGCGCACGCCAGATCGTCGAAGTCGCCCAGGCGTTCGCCATGGCCCACGAACTTGGCATGGCCACCGTCCTCTGGTGCTACCTGCGCAACAACAACTTTAAGCAGGACAAGGATTACCACGTCTCCACCGACCTCACCGGCCAGGCCAACCACCTTGGCGTGACCATCCAGGCCGATATCATCAAGCAGAAGCTCCCCGAGAACAACGGCGGCTTCAAGGCCCTCAACTCCGGCGGCTCCAGCTACGGCAAGCTCGATGAGCGCATCTACACCGAACTCACCAGCGATCACCCGATCGACCTCTGCCGTTACCAGGTCGCCAACTGTTACATGGGCCGCTCAGGCCTCATCAACAGCGGTGGCGAAAGCAAGGGCGCGGGCGATCTCGCCAACGCCGTCATGACCGCCGTCGTCAACAAGCGCGCCGGCGGCATGGGCCTCATCTCCGGCCGGAAAGCATTCCAACGCCCCCTCAAGGAAGGCGCCGCCCTCCTCCAGGCCATTCAGGACGTTTATCTCAGCAGCGAAGTCACCATCGCCTGATCCAGCCTGAAACCGATGGGCCTGTCTGCAACCGCAGGCAACCCTCAAAAACCGTCGCGTCCGAACCGCCGCAAGGCAGTTCGGACGCTTTTTTTATCGCCACATCCGGGACTCCCCGGAGCTGCGTTGTTGAAAACCCACGATGGCATTGTCCATTCCGCCCGGTCCGGCCACACGCCCGCACCACAAACCCCCGGGAGTTTGTGGTGCCTGCGCATGGAAATTCTCCTCCGGGAACCCCAACATGGATTGGCATTGCGGCGGCCGGCGTGGACCAACCTCCCCAACCGCAAACGGCGGTGGTGGGCGACCAACCTTCCTCCTCCGGGAATCCCAACGGGATTCTGCCCCAAAGCCCAGGGTTGCGCCGCCGAGGCGCTACCCTGGGTCAACTCCCACAATATAAACAACCCCAACGGGGTTGTGCCGGGGCACCATGCGGGGAGGTTGCCAGCACGTGCCCGGATCCGGCGGAATGGGCAACGCGAGATGCCTTTGCAACATCTCAACCCGCCCTGTGCGGGGCAACCCACACGTTCGTACCCACGGCACAACCACGTTGTGGTTGTGGCACCCCTCGCGCGCCCCCCCGGGGTAGTGCGGCGACCCGCACAACCCCGGGCTGTATGGCACAACGTCGTTGACGTTGGGGAGGGGAAACCGTGGATGGACGCGAATCCGGGGGGGGGATGGTGCAGAGGCGTTGACCGATTTTCCCTCCGGGAATCCCAGCGGGATTCTGCCCC
>CAIWMU010000003.1 GCA_903913865.1 uncultured Verrucomicrobia subdivision 3 bacterium | reverse complement strand
GGTCTATATCGGTGGTGTCGTCGCGTTGCTCCTCAACCACCGGCTAATCGCTGGGAACCCTCCGGGTTCGGGGAGGGGGATGGCGGTAGTTTTCACGAAGCCGGTCCGGCACCGGGGGTGACCCGATTCCGGGTTCGGGGATGGGTATTCCCGGCACACCGGGGGGTGTGCAAGGCATTAGCCCGGGGTTGAGCCTGAGCGACACCCCGGGTTGAGGGCGGGAGGGAAAAAGGACCCCGGCGGGAGTCCTCTACACGAAATCCGCGATTCCCGGCGGATTTGAATTGCTTTGTTATGAGGATTTGCATACAATACCTGAGTCACATGCGTGCGCTTTGTGTCATACGTTCTGTATCTGTATTGCATTTATGAAAATTTATCACGCGGCGGATATCCATCTGGGGAGAACGCGGCTGGACGGGTTGCTTCCGGACGGGGATCTGGCGGCGGCCTTCCTCCATATTGCACAGGCCGCTGTGGATGGCGGGGCGGATGTTTTTGTGCTGGCGGGGGATCTTTTTGACCGTCCGCAGGTGGAGCCGGGCCATCTGCGGCAGGCGCAGGAGGGTTTGAGGATTTTGAAGGATGCGGGGATTCCCGTGGTGGCGGTGGAGGGGAATCACGACAAGGCGTTTGTCCATTCAGATGAACCGACCTGGGTGGGGTATCTTGCGCAGGATGGTCTGCTGGAGTTGCTGCGGCCCAAATTCAACCCGGACGGGGCGGTTCTCGAGCCGTGGGATCCGGTGGCGCGGAGCGGATCCTACGTGGACCACCGGGGGGTGCGGTTTGTGGGGGCGGGATATCTCGGGGCGGCGACCCCGGCAAAAGTCCGGCAGATCCTGAAGGCTTTGGATGGCACGATGCCGCATGTGCTCCTGCTGCACGCCGGTCCGGACTATTTTGTGGGGGAGGGAGGGGGCTTTTCAAAGGAAGATCTGGCCGGGATGCGCCAGAAGGTCACCTATCTTGCCCTGGGTCACATTCACAAGCCGATGAACCACGATGGATGGGCCTGCAACCCGGGATCGCCTGAGAACTGCGACATCCGGGAGGCGGACTATTCATCCAAGGGGGGTGTGGAAACGGGGCGTGGTTATGCGGTGGTGGAACTGGATCCGCAGGTCAACGAAAAGCCGACGAGCCTGACGATCCTGTCCAATCCCCGAAGACCCATCTGCAAAGTGGATCTGGACTGCAGTCCGTTTGGCAAGAAGACCAGGGACGGGATGGAAGCCCTTGTGGCCGCCGCCGCGAGGGCCATTGCCTCGGCGAATCCGCCGCAGGGTGCGGTGATTGATCTTCGCCTGAAGGGGGAGATGAACCTGAACCGGATCGCGTTTGACCATGCGACAACCTCGGAGCGGATCCGGGTGGCAGCTGGGGCGTTTGTGGTGGCGGTTGACACCAGCAAGTTGAATCTACAGGGGGAGGGAGGGGAGGCAGCAGGGGCTTTGGACGGGGCTTTGCCCCGTGAAGCACTGGAGCGGCAGGCCATACAGCAGGTGGTCGGGGATCATAAGTTGTGCGGGCTGACCGGGGACCAGGATGGGTTGGCAGCCTTGTTCTTTGAACTCAAGGAGGCGGTCAAACATGGAAGCCAACCGGAGGTGATTGCAGAGAGAATATCAAGCAGTTCCCTTGTGGATGCTGTTCAGAAGGGAAGGGCGGCTGAGGCATCGAGGCAGGTGGAGGCCGCAGGGGATTCCGTGGAGGTGGCCATATGATCATTCAATCTGTCCGACTCAAGAACATCAAATCCTACGGGGCAGGGGCCCAGGGGATGGGTGTCACGGTGACATTCCAAAAGGGGATCAACCGGATAGCGGGGCGCAACGGCCATGGGAAAAGCACACTGATTGAGGCCATAGGTTACGCCCTTTTCCTGGTGGAGCCCGAGTTTGAGGAGAACTTCAGGAAGGAGCGATACTTTCTGAGTCATGGTGAGGCGGCTGGGGAGATCGATGTCACATTCGAGCACGGGAACGTGAGTTACCGTGTGGAGTGCGGTATCGGCGGCCACCTCAGGCACAAGGTGATACAGGTGATTGACGGGAGCTGCTGTGCCGACGGTAAGGCGGAGGTTAAGCGGTTTCTCGGATCGCTGTTGAGGTTCGGGGATCCGAAACTCCTTGGGGAAATGTTCTCCAAGCTGGTCGGGGTGAGGCAGGGGCGGCTGACCTGGCCGTTTGATTCCAAGGCCAAAGAGGCGAAGGATTTTTTTGAGCCGTTGCTGGATGTGGCGATTTACGGGGAGTGCTTCGACAAGCTCAAACCTGTTGTGGATGAGTTTGAGGTGCAGGAACATGACCTTGATACGCAGCGGGCGGGGCTTGCCCAAAAAATACAGGACCGGGCTGACAGCGGGGGGCGGGTGGAAGAACTGGGCCGGACGATCTCCGAAACTGAAACCAGATTGCAAGAGGCCTTGAAGGAGCGGGATGCGGCACAGGAGGGGAAAAAGGCTCAGGAACTGTTGGAACGGGAGGCGACCACCAGCAAGAGTGAGGCGGAGCGGTGCGACATTCTGTGGAGAGGGAAAAAGAGCGAGCGTGAGACTGCGCAGAGGGCGGTGGATGCATCTGTCAGGGCGGCGGAGGTTGTCCAGGCCAATGCAGCTGCACACACGGGATATGAGCAGGCCACAAACCGTCTGGCGTCACTGGAGCAACAGCGAGCCAAACGGGACCAGTTGCAAAAAGAGAGAGGGGTAACGGACCTGGAGCGGGAGAGAAGCGGGGGTGCGGCGCTCGCCGCCCGGGAACAGGTCACGAGTCATGAGAGTACGAAACAGCAGCAGCAGGCGAGCCTGACGGAACTGCGGGCCAAACTGGAACCGATCCAACGATCGTTGGATGATGGCAAAGCTGCATTCGACCTAGCATCACAAGCTGCCGGACTGGCCGACTCGCGCATCAATCTTGTTATGGGATTTGTGGCCGGGCTGGAGACCTTGCGGGCATCGCAGGAGCAGCGGCTTGTTTCGATCCGCAGCCGGGATGCCGGGTTGGCGGGATATGATGCGAACCCGCTGAACATCGTCACCACAGCGGAGAAGGAGGCATTGGATGCCCTGACCAAAGCGCGGGAGGTCCTGTCTGCCGCACGGGGACACCTCCGGATCCTGCAGGAGCAGCACAAGCAACTTTCCAGCGGAATCTGCCCGTTTCTGAAGGAGCAGTGCCGGCAGTTTGACCCGGCGAAGGTGCAGGAGGATATCACCGCCTGCATCCGCCAGATCGAAGATTATGGGCAGCTCGAGAAAGCGGCCGATCGCAACCATCAGGCGGCGCGGGCTGAATTGAACCGGTTGACGAAAATTCACACCCAGAAGCAATCCGATGCGGAGGAACTGCGGCTGGAGATGGGGAAATTCGTTCAGCAGACGCGGATCACGGTGCAACCGCCGGTTTGCGCGGCGGTGGGATGGCTGGGAGATTGGGAGCCGGGGATGGGGACCATGCCTGTCCGACCGCCGGGCTCCACTGGGGAGGAGAGTGTGGAAGCGGTTGTGGCGATGCACTCGGCGTTTGTCTCCCATGTGGATTCGGTGTCCGGCTGGTGGGAACGTTCGCGTGAGTTGTGCCGGAAGCGGCTGGGGGATTTTCAAGCCAGCCAGGTTGAGAGGCAGGGGCATGTTAAGGAATCACAAACCCTGGAGCGGCAGGTGCGGGATATTGATCAGCAGACGGTGCAGACCCAAAAGCAGATCGACCACCATGCCGCAGTCGCCATCCAGCAGGCGTCCCTGCGCAGCAGTGCCGCCGCGCGGATTGTCGAGTTGGACGGGCTGTTATCGCCATTTGCCAACCTCGCGACCGAACTGGAGCAGACCCAGGCGGAGCAAAAGGCCCATCGACCGGGCCATGAAGCCTATATTGGTGCCAAGGGTGTGGCGCAGGAATTGGAGAAGCGGAAGGAGAGTCTGGGGCAGATTCAGGGGGAGGAGGCCAAGGCCCTGGAAACCCTGGATGCGGCGAGGAAGCGTGCCAATGATGCCCATGCCGCGTTTGATCCGGAAAAGCTGCGTGCAGTGGTTGCGGAATGCCGGGAGAAAGACGCTGCGGTGGTGGGGCACAAGTTCCGATTGGAGAATGAGAAGAAAACCCTGAAGGAGCAGGAGTCACGGTTGGAAGAGTGGAAGATTGCCTGCCAGAGGTTGGAACGGGTGGATCATGAGTTGGGGCGGTGCCGGGCTGCGATCGAGCTGACAGAGGCGGCGCGGGTGTGTTTGAGAAGATCAGCCCCCGCCGTGGCCCAGCATATCTGCACGAGAATCGCGCGCCAGGCGCAGCAGCTTTTCAACCAGATCAATCCCGAGCCGATCAGCCTGGAGTGGGATTCGGAGAATTACAGCCTGAGGGTGGATCCGGGCGACCGCCGGTTTGCCATGTTGTCCGGCGGGGAGCAGACGAAGCTGGCACTGGCGATGATCCTGGCCATGTTACGGGAGTTCAGCAATCTGGGGTTGTGCATCTTTGATGAACCGACCTATGGAGTGGATGCGGCCAGCCGACGGAAGCTGGCTGAAACGATTATACAGCTTCAAACGATGGCAGGGCTGGAGCAGTTGCTGCTGGTTTCCCATGACGATGCCTTCGAGGGGATGATTGAGCACTCAATCGTTCTCGACAAGTCGGCGGCGGGGGGAAGTTCCATACTCCAACAATAAACAGAGGCAGGAGGCTTCCGCCCAGATTTCTGCCCGGTCCCGCGACTATGGGCGGTGGATCACCCGGAATGCCACGACTGGATCGCCATCCTTTCCGCACGCTGCACGGAGGGTCACCCAGCCATCCCGCACCGTGGTGCCGGGCTGGATGATCAGCCTGCCGCCCAGGGATTTGCGGTCCATGGGGTCGATGCGGAGGGTTGCAGATGGGATTTGGACATCCCAGCCGGGGGGCTTGTTGGCGACTTGAACCGCGCCGTGGATGGTGTTGGTGGCGAAGTTGTACACCTGAAGGCTGAAATCGAGAGTATTGGTTCCGGAGAGGATGCAGGCATAGCCTTCGGACCAGGGAATATCTTCCACCTTTTGGATCAGGTCATCCGGCATGGTTGCCTGAAGAACGACGGGGGAGGCGACACCCCCAAGCCGTTCAACGGGTGCGGGGGGGCGCTCCAACGGCAGGTTGGCTGTCGCGCCCGGAGCGAGTGAGACAAAAATGGGGGCGGAGGACAGAGGAGAAGGGATGTTCGTCCCGAGGTTGCGTCCCAGGTAATCGACCACTGCAAGGGGTTTGAGGAATGGAGGCAGATGCCACTCGACGGTTGTCTTCCCCCGGTCATCCCAATCCACCTGCTGTTCAGCCCATATCACAAGCATGTCCCGGTCCTGGCCGTCCGGCAGGGCACGGAATGCGTGGAGGTGCAGGTTTTTGACAGGATCCCAGCGACCCAGATGGTGTGCTCCGGCGAGCTGACGGCCGACAGTGGCCAGGGCGACATAGGCAGGGCGGGGGGTGAGGTCCTGGCGGAGCAGGCCGAACTGGACGCCGTTTGGTTCCTGGTAGTTTCCGAGAATAAAATGGAAATGCCGCTGCGCCCCGGCGAAAAGACTGCAGGCATAGGACTGGGCGATCCACTGGGCCTTGAGGATTTCGAGCCGGGGGGATTGGTCATACCACGGGGGATTTTTCAGGTGGGGAGTGCCACGGTCGGCCTCTGTGATCCAGAGGGGCCGTCCGGCGGTAGCCGCGCGCGCCGGCCTCCAGTAGTCGATGTAGCCATCATGCCAGTCGTAGGTGTGAATGTTGTAGGTGTCGAAGTAGGGCCAGGTCTCGTTCGCCAGGACACCCTGTGTTTGTGCCGGAGTCGGGAGCGCGGCAGAGGCATTCCAACCGACGATCAAATCCGGATCCCCGGACTTGAAGCCGAGCCACCCCGCCTTTTGCCAGGAGCACATTTGATCCACGGTATGGGCGCCAAAGGTGGAAACATTGGCCTCATTCCAGGGTTCCCATGCGGCAACCCGGCCCTTGAACCGGGCCGCCAGCTCGCGGCCGAGTCTGTAAACATGCCGCAAGTCCTGCGCGAACCTGCCGCCGCGGCTGCCCTCCTCGCGGGCCCATGCAGGGGTGTCATGAAAGACCTGGAGGATCTGCAGCCCCGCCTCGTGATGGGCATCCGCCGAGGTGTCGTAGGTGGTTGATTTGGCTGAAAGCCCGTTGGATGAGGGCTGGATCTCCGACCAGCGAAGGCGGTCACGGATCCAGCTGACACCAGCCAGGGTGGCGAGGTTTGCGAGGCGTTTTTGCTCTGCGGGGTCATTCTTCGCGAACCATGCCGGTGCGGAATCGACGGCGATGGGGGAATCGGCCGGTGTGGGGGCCTTCAGGCGGTTGAGCACGGCGAGGGATGTCCACCCGGGATTTGTGGCGTTTGAAGCCCGAAACTCCAGTCGATACCATCCGGCGGGCAGTTGACCCAGCCGGAGCGGCTCGTGCTGTGGGTTGCCGCCTGCCGGGTAGCGACCTTCCCGCAGAACTTTCTGGAGATCATCCAGCAGGCGCCAACCGTTTGTCTGAATGGCGGAATCATCCGGCGCGGGAATGACGACATCCTCCCCTTCCAGAAAGATGTTGCCCGGGTGCCCCGGCAGTGGTGATGGAATTCCCCCACCCAGAGCCGCAGGCTGGATGGAATGAATGAGCAGGCTGCAGAGGCAAACCGTGGATGGGAGTCTGCTCCACGATAAGATGCTGGCCGGAAGTGCATGGGTCAAAAGGGTCGGCGGATTCCACATGCCTTGTTGATACCGCCGTGGCAGGGGGAAAGCAATCCGGCATGTTCCGCCGTGGCGGGTTCGACGCACAGGATTTCTTTACAGTCGTCGATGGGCGTGAATAAGCTGAGCCATGAAAATCTCCTCAATTGTGCAGGGTATTCTGACCGGACTTTGGATCACGATGCTTGCAGTTGGAAATGTGGCCGGGGCTGATCGGAATCCCAATAACGATGCCTTCATGGCATCCAGATACGGGGCGTTCATGCACCTTTTGCCGGGGAACCCCGGGCAACTTGAGCAGGTCAAAGCCTTCGATGTTCCTGCGGTTGCTGCCCAGTTGCAGGAGATGGGGGTCGGCTACTTTGTGATCACCCTCGGGCAGAACTCCGGCTATTTTAACTCACCCAATGCCACCTATGACCGGATTTCCGGCTTCAAACCCGGAGAAAAGTGCTCGACGCGGGATCTGCCGCTGGACCTGTACCGGGCGCTTCAGCCGAAGGGGATCCGGCTGATGTTGTATCTCCCCTGCCAGGTGCCGAACCAGGATGTGGTGGCGCAGAAGGCTTTTGGGCTGGCCCAGGGGCCCCAGGACCAACCGCTCAACGTGGACTTTGCCGGGAAGTGGGCTGAGGTGATCCGTGAATGGTCGGACCGATATGGGGACAAGGTTGTGGGATGGTGGTTTGATGGAGGCTACCCCCATATTCATTTCAATGAAGCCATCGCCACGATCTATGCTGCGGCGGTGAAGCACGGGAATCCCAAAGCCATAGTCACCTTCAACCCGGGCGTGAAGGTGGTGCGCCACACCCTGGCTGAGGATTACACAGCGGGTGAATTGAACGAGCCGCTGGGCGTGGTTCCTGCATCACGCTGGCTTGACGGGTCTCAATGGCATGCGCTGACGTTCGTGGGGTCTGAATGGGGTCGGCGGAATACCCGTTACACGAGTGCGCAATGGGCCGGCTGGGTTCGATCGGTGACAGCCCGGGGAGGGGTTGTGACGCTTGACATGGGACCCAATTGGGATCCGAAGGAGGGACCCATCGGATCCTTTGCACGGCCACAGGTCGAGCAGGTCAGGGCGATCAAAGCCGCCCTGGCGGAAAAATCATCCGAACCTGCCCCCAAATAGGACTGTTCCTGTTTTCTACAACACTGTGGCGAGGATGTCCACCCCGGCCCGGGAGACTTTCACATCATCCTCGGACTTTCCGCCGCTGAAGGCGCCGACCAGATAGCCGGTGCGGCCTTTTTGTATCCAACCACCCTGCCATCCCAGCTCGCCTTTCATCGGCGGACGGCCGGCACTGCCGCTCGGTTTGAGCGACTCAACCATCTCCGTGGCTTTGGCGTAGGCGATCGCGAGCAGGTTGGCACCGGAGTCGGTTCCCGAGGGCGGATTCTTCATCTTGCCGATGACGAGCATGCGGGAAGACCATCCGGTGGCCTGTTCTCCCTCGAAGTAGCCGATGACCGCAACACCCTGGATTCCAAGTTCGTTGGCGCGGGCCTTCATTGCTGCGAGGGCCTTGCCCGCGACTGCATCAAAGCGCGGGGTCGCCAGAGGGTCCGTTTCAGCGTGGGTCGGCGTCGGCGTGGGTGGTGCGGACCCATCCGCAGCGGTGGCGCGGGGTGGTGCTCCGGCTGCCAGAATGGAAAGGGCAAGAATTGCTGCAAGGCAGGAAGTGGGCTTGATATGGAATGTTTTGATCATGGGGTTTGAGTGGACTGATGTTTTCATGGGTCAGGAGTGGATTCGTCCTCCGGATTCTCCTCACAGTCTGTTGTGGAAGATTCAATGTTGAGAAGGTGAGCGGACTCGGTGGCTGGCAGTTCCTGGACGTTCCGGAGTTTGCGCTCAATGGTGCGGGATTTGCGCGAGGCGGCTTCAATATTGTTGGATGCGGCGTCGAGCTTCTTTTTGACGCCGTCCAACAGGTCGCCGAATTTTCCAAATTCCGACTTCACAGCACCCAGCACTTTCCAGACTTCGCTGGATCGTTCCTGAATGGCAAGGGTTCGAAATCCCATTAGCAGGCTGTTCAGGATGGACCACAGGGTGGTGGGCCCGGCGATGACAACCCGGAATTCCCGTTGCACATGTTCAGGAAGGCCGGTGCGGCGGATCACCTCTGCAAACAGTCCCTCGGTCGGGAGGAAAAGGATGCCAAAATCGGTTGATCGGGGCGGGGCGAGATACTTGGTGGAAATATCCCTCGCGCACTGTTTGATTCGTGTTTCCAGGTTCTTCAGGGCCTGCTCGGCCGCCTCGGGGTCGGCTTTCTCCTGAGCTTCAAGAAGGCGCTGGTAATCCTCGACGGGAAATTTGGAGTCGATGGGGAGCCAGACCGTTTCATCGCGTGCATCGCCTCTGCCGGGTAGTTTGATGGCAAATTCGACACGCTCCCCGCCATCCTTCACGGCGACATTCATCGCGTATTGCTCGGGCGAGAGGACCTGCTCCAGCATGGTGCCCAGTTGCACCTCCCCCCAGGTGCCGCGGGTCTTGACGTTTGTCAGCACCTTCTTCAGATCCCCAACTCCGGTCGCGAGGGTCTGCATTTCACCGAGTCCCTTGTGAACGGCCTCAAGGCGATCGCTGACGAGCCGGAAGGATTCGCCCAGTCGTTTCTCAAGAGTGCTCTGCAGCTTCTCGTCAACCGTTGTGCGCATTTGGTCCAGCTGGCGGGCATTGTCCTCCTGAATGGACTTGAGTCTCGCATCCACGCTCTCCTTCAGGGCATCGATCCTCCGCTGGTTGGACTCGGTCAGGTTGGCCAGCTGGCTGGAAAAGCCCTCCTGCTGTTTTTGCTGGGCTTCTGCCATGGCGATGAGGGACCGAGTGAGCGAGTCCGAAACTGACTTGAGGTTTGCGGTGAGCTCCTGGCGACCCTCGCGGGCAGCATCCCCCGATTCCGCCCGGTTTCTGGCGATTTCCTCGCGCACAGCGTGCTCAACCCGCTCCTGCAATTTTGTGAGGGTGCCGAATTCCTGCTGCAGGGGAGAGAAATCAGTCGTGTGCCGTCTAAACAGCAGAATCAACTGGAGCAGCACCACTACCGCAAGAAGGGCCAGAAGGATCAATGTGGTCAAGTCAGGCATGAGAGTTGAACTTTGGCGGGTCAGTAAGCATCCTTTTTGTGCATGAGGGATGGGCGTGTGCTAGCTGGAGCACCTGCTGCCTTATGAGAATCGAATTTGTGCATGAGCCAATTGTGCGGATGCGGGGCACACCGTCAAGTCCCACAGGTCGCTATTTGCCGCAGGCGCGGTTCCGGTGGGCCAACCAACCGTGTGCGGATGCGATTGGCAGAGAGGTGCTCAAAATTGAAAATGTTGCCATGATGGCGCGGTGTTCCTAATCTGAACTCTTAGCAGAAATAAATCACAACCCATGCGAGGCAAGAAAGTTGGTAGCTTTGGGGAGGTTATCGACCGAAGTTGGCAGGATCGGGGCGACTGTCCCTGTCCGCAGAGGATTGAATTTGGCCACGGATGTTGGGTGGCACAATGGCAGGATGTGGGTGATGCAAGGCCGGCAGAGCGGGTTGAAAGAAATTCATTTCTCTGCCGGTTTGTGCATCATCGATGTGATCCATGAAACGTTCGATCTGGTAATCAGTGAATGTGCGCCGAGGGGATTTTGAACCGAGGTTCACCTTGCCCTGAATGCTGCGAGTGACTATGGTAGCAGTAATGAACCCCAGTGTCTGGTTTTGTAGCTTTCGGTTAACGGGAGCAGGACAATGAGCCAGGGCACTCCGCAGGACGGAGGTTGAGGATCGGGACGGGGAATGCGGATTACAGGATTGCCCGTTTTTGCGACGGTGATCAGGGGGTTGGCATTTTTTGGCAACAGCAACGGGAAGGGTGGAGTTGACGAACAGATGGACGATTTTTGGGATACACGGTGGCAATTTGATGGCTGCGAACCGCCCCGGGGGAGGGGCGGTATTCGAGGCGCTGATTGCCATCATGGAGAGAGTTGAAGCATGAGAAAGCCTGAGGCGGTGGTATGTGTGGTGGACGACGATGCGAGCGTCCGGAAGGGTTTGGAGAGGGCCATTAAGGCCGATGGGATGAGCGTGCTTACGTTCCCTTCGGCCCGTGAGTTTTTGGACTCCGGGATGGCTGCCAACGTCGCGTGCCTTGTTCTGGATGTCCGGATGCCGGGGGTGAGCGGTCTGGACCTCCAGGCGGAACTGAATTCGCGACGGATCAAAGTTCCGGTTGTCTTTATCACCGGCCACGGGACAATACCCCTGAGTGTGCAGGCAATGAGGGGTGGTGCGGTTGATTTTCTGACGAAGCCCTTTGAGGTGGAGAGTCTGCTGGCGATGGTCAGGGAGGCGGTGCGGAAGCATGAGGGAATGAAGGCTGAGCGGGCGGAGGATGCGATCATGCAGGGGCGGGTCGATTCGCTCACCCCGAGGGAACGGCAGGTAATGGACCTGGTAGTCAAAGGGTTGCTGAATAAGCAGATAGCTGCTGAGCTGGGGGCGGCTGAAAGGACGATCAAGGTTCACCGGGGGCGTGTCATGCAAAAAATGGAGGTTGATTCTGTTGCGGAACTGGTCCGCGTCAGTGCCCGATTGTCTGGAGGATAGGATGACGCGTGGCTGCGGGATATGAGACCAAGGTCCCATAGCCACTGCACGGTTTCCTGCTAATATGCGAACTGGCAGGATTTGGATGTCGGCGGCCGTGGGTGACTTCGTTGCTTCTGGATAACATTCAAATCGCCATACCAAACAAGTGACCGAACAGAGCAAATCCTTTGTGGCGCTGGTGGATGATGATCGATCGGTCGTCAAATCCCTTGCCCGCATGCTTCGATCCCTCGGCTACGAGGTGGGGGCTTTCGACTCCGCAAAAGAATTCCTCAACTCGGTTGAGGCCCTTACACCCGATTGTCTCATTCTGGATGTGCACATGCCTGAGATGGGCGGCATAGAACTCCACACACGATTGAGGGCGATGGGTATTCGCATTCCGATTGTTTTTATGACCGCGCAGGATTCCTCCCATATCCGGGCGGTCGCAGAACAGAGCGGGAACCTGGGTTTGCTCCTGAAACCCTTTGAGATACCGGCACTTCTGGCCGTTTTGGACAGGGCTGCTGCCCTGCGACAGGGACCCACTCCCTGAACCTTGAGAGGCTGGCAGTGTGCGCCTCTTCAAAGTGATCCTGTGTAGCTGATTGGTCCACGTCACTCCGGTATTCCCCGCTCCGTAGCATCTCGTCTGGCTAAAAGGGGCTGATCCTTCCTAAATGCTTACGCAGCAATGCTCTTCCCTGTGTGATCAGTCGAATAAAAGTCCCCCCTTCTGAATGGCGGCGGGAAACCTGAGTCCGCTGTTCGCCCCAAACGGTAACAGTCTGAGGTTGCACGATACATATTCCCTGATGCTGTGGGGGCGCGGCGGGACAGTCCAAGACCCCGGCGAAGCGTGAATGCATGCTCGGCTTTCATATACGACTAAGGTCCAATGTGCGGATTTTCCATAATGTGCAACATTAGGAGAAAATAATTATATGGAAAAAAGGGTTTCAAAGTATCTAGCGTCGCTTGTTTTGGCTGGTTTTGCCGCCACAACAGCACAGGGGGCCAATCTCGTTTGGGTTGGGGGGAGCAGTGTGTGGAACAACGCTGCCAATTGGAGTCCTGCCCAGATTCCCGGTGCGGCTGACACGGCTATCATTACCAATGCAGGCACGTACACCGTGACCATTGACCAGTTCAATCCCACCGTGGCGGGTCTGTTGCTCGGGGGTGGAGCCGGCTTGCAGACGATCCTTTTGGATCGTGCCACTTTGACTTTGAGTGGATCGAGCACGATCAACACAAACGGAAGGTTGCAGATGGTCGCCTCCACCAGCACGCTGGCGGGGAATGGAAGTCTGACAGTGAACGGATCGTTCCTTTGGGCCAGGGGTGATGTGACCGGGGCTGGTGCCTTGAACATCGGCGCAGCGGGGGCGTTGACGATCAGTGGAAATGTGAGCCTGACAGGGCGGACCCTGAATAATTCGGGGCTGATCAGCTGGACCGGCGGGTCGTTCAGCTTGGCCGCCGGATCCGTGCTAAACAATCTTTCGACGGGCATTTTTGATGATGTCACGGATGGCAACGTGAGCTCCGCAGGAAATCCTGCGCCGGTGATCAATAACGCGGGGCTTTTCAAGAAAAGCGCTGGGGCCACACGGTCCGACATCCTGCCACTGTTCAACAACAGCGGCACCGTGGACGGACAGGCGGTGGTCCTGAGCTTTAGCGGGAGTGGCACTCATTCAGGCACTTTCATCACCAGGTCTGGAACCACAGTTGACTTTGCGGGCGGGGCCCAGGTCTTAACCGCGAGTTCGCTGGTGAGGGGGGGTGGAACAATGAGCCTGAGTGGTAACACGGCATCCCTGACCTCCAGCGGAACGTTTGATACGGCGGGATCAATCCTGACCGTTTCGGCCGGCACAGCGACGCTGGCGAGCGGGTGTGTGGTTTCCGGCAGCACCCTGAACCTGCAGGGGAACAACGGTCTGATTAACTTTAACACGGCCAGTTCGGTGGCGGTGGTGAATGCGAATTCGGGAACCCTGGGCGGCACAAGCCCGGTGACCATCACCGGGATGCTGACGATGGGTGGGGGGCGTCTCACAAACCCGTATGTGGCTGCCAACGGGGGAATCAGTTTCAACGGAGGGGGAACACTGGATGGTGGAAAGCTTGTGAATTCCGGGACCGCGATCTGGAGTCTGGGGAACATTACGGGGGCCAATGGCGCCTTCTTCAGCAACCTTGTGGGAGCCACGTTCAACAACACCTTTGATGGGAATCTTCCTTCAGGAGCAGGGGCAACGCCGACTTTCGTGAACAACGGTCTCTTTCAGAAGACGGGTGGTTCAGCCGTGCCTGGGCCCACGACCACTGATTTTCAATTCATCAACACGGGCACCGTGGAGGTGCGAACCAACACCCTCCGCTACGCTGCCAACCTTCAGGCTAGCGGACTGACCCTGCTGAATGGTGGCGGGTTGGATTCGCAAGCCGTGCCCATTCAGTTTGCGGGAGGCACGCTTATGGGCACCGGCCTGGTGACGGTTGCGAACCTTCAGACCGTGACCAATGCCGCGACCTTCAGTCCAGGTTTGCCCATCGGCCAGCTCGATATTACAGGAAATTACTTCCAGACCCCTGCAGGAGCGTTGAACATTGAGATCGGAGGCTACCAACCCGGCATTGAGCATGATCTAGTGACTGTGACCAGCGGCGGGGCCGGGGGCAGCGCCGCTCTGTCCGGAAGGCTGAACATATCCTTTGTAAATGGCTTTGTGCCGACAAATGGAGCGACTTTCACAATCTTGACCGCTCTGAGCCGTTTCGGCTCCTTCTCAAGTTTCAATTATCCCTCGAACGACATTGGCCTCCAACTGAGCTATGATGCGACATCGGCGAAGGTCATCGTTTCGAACCTCAAGCCTGTTGTGGCACACCCGATTGCCAATCCCGCTGCCATTACATATGGATCGGCGGTCAATTTGCAATTCGCGGCAGACACATTTTCAGATCCGGACAACAATGCGTTGACCTACACGGCGTTGGGCTTGCCGTCCGGGGCATCCTTCTCATCCGCCACGCGGACAGTGTCCGGGACCCCGACGCAGGCTGGAGCATTCACCGTGCAAATTGTGGCGGCGGATGACGGCATTCCCTCCCTCTCAGTGACGAATTCCTTCACACTGACGGTGAACCCCGCGCCCTTGACGGTGACTGCCAGCGCGCAAAGCAAGACGTATGGTGCAGATCTCGCTCTTGGCACAACAGCGTTCTCGACAATCGGGCTGCAGAATGGTGACACGGTGACCGGGGTGACCCTCGCCGCAAGCGGTAATCCAGCGGGATCCGCTGCGCTTGCGCCGGTGGGGGCATACACCATCACACCGAGTGCTGCGACGGGCAGCAGTTTTGTTACCTCCAACTATACGATTACCTACACTTCCGGGGTTCTGACGGTGAATCCCAAGGCTGCGACAGTTGTGGCAAATTCAAAAGCAAAGGCCTACGGTGATTCCAACCCTGTCTTGGATGCTGTTGTGACTGGGACCGCGAATGGGGACGTCCTTGCCTACACTCTTGCGACGACCGCTACTGTAAACAGCGGCGTGGGTTCCTATCCCATCACTGTGACCCTGGGCAGCAATCCAAACTACAGCATTACGCCCACAGGCAGCACCCTGGCCGTGAGTGCGCGGCCGGCCACTGTGCAGGCGAATGCGAAGTCGAAAATCTATGGGGCTGCAAACCCCACTTTGGATGCTGTGGTCACCGGGACAGCGAATGGGGATGTTCTGGCGTATAGTCTGGCAACAACAGCGACTGTCACATCAGGCGTTGCCACGTATCCGATTACGGTGACGCTGGGCAGCAATCCGAACTACAGTGTTGCACCGAGCAACAGCCTGTTAAGTGTGACGGCGAAGGCGGCGACGGTGGTTGCCAATTCCAAGAGCAAGACCTACGGCGATGTGAATCCTGCACTGGATGCTGTTGTAACGGGGACGGTGAATGGGGACACCCTGGCATACACCCTCGCGACGACCGCGACCGCGACCTCCGGAATTGGGTCCTATCCGATCAGCGTCACCCTCGGCAGCAACCCGAACTACACCGTGACGCCGACGGACAGTTCTCTGACGGTAGCCACCAAGTCTGCCAGTGTGGTTGCCAATGTGAAGACGAAGACCTATGGCGCAGCAAACCCTGTGCTGGACGCTGTGGTGGCCGGGACGGTTAACGGGGACATTCTGGCATATTCTTTGGCGACAACTGCGACGGTTACCTCCGGTGTGGGGTCCTATCCGATCACAGTAACCCTCGGGAGCAACCCCAACTACAGTCTGCTGTTCACCAACAGCTTGTTGAATGTGACGGCGAAGACGGCGACTGTGATTGCCAACGCCAAGAGCAAGACCTATGGCGATGTTAATCCGGCTCTGGATGCCGTTGTGACCGGCACGGTGAACGGGGACACCCTGGCATACAGTCTGGCGACGACCGCGACTGGCACATCCGGGATCGGTTCCTATCCCATAGCAGTCACACTTGGGAGCAATCCGAACTACAGTGTGACGCCGACTGACAGCTCTTTGACGGTTGGCGCCAAGCCCGCCAGTGTGGTTGCCAACTCCAAATCCAAGACGTATGGATCGGCAAACCCTGTCCTGGATGCCGTTGTGACCGGCACGGTAAACGGGGACATTCTGGCATATTCACTGGCGACAACTGCGACAGTCACCTCTGGTGTGGGGTCCTATCCGATCACAGTGACCCTTGGGAGCAACCCGAACTACAGTCTGCTGTTCACCAACAGCTTGTTGAGTGTGACGGCGAAGTCGGCGACCGTCGTTGCCAACTCCAAGAGCAAGACCTACGGCGATGCCAACCCTGCGCTGGATGCCGTTGTGACGGGGACGGTGAATGGGGACAGCCTGACCTACAGTCTCGCGACAACCGCTACCGTCACATCTGGAACTGGTTCTTATCCCATTGCAGTGACCCTGGGCAGCAACCCGAACTACAGTGTGACGCCGACTGACAGTTCCTTGACGGTGAGCGCGAAGGTCGCAAGTGTTCTGGCCAACGCGAAGACAAAGACCTACGGGGCGGCGAATCCTGCTTTCGATGCTGTTGTGACGGGAACGGTGAACGGGGACATCCTGGCATATTCACTGGCGACAACTGCAACAGTCACCTCTGGTGTGGGGGCTTATCCGATCACAGTGACCCTTGGGAGCAACCCGAACTACAGTCTGGTATCCAGCAACAGCCTCCTGACCGTGACCGTGAAGTCTGCGAGTGTTGTAGCCAACGCCAAGAGCAAGACCTACGGCGGGGTAAACCCTCTTCTCGACGCTGCCGTGACCGGTACGGTTAACGGGGATGTTCTTTCATACACTCTGGCGACGACATCGACGACCACATCCGGTGTGGGATCGTATCCGATCACAGTGACCCTAGGGAGCAACCCCAACTACACCGTGACGCCGACCGACAGCACGCTGACG
Organism: uncultured Verrucomicrobia subdivision 3 bacterium; assembly: GCA_903913865.1. Classification (GTDB taxonomy): domain Bacteria; phylum Verrucomicrobiota; class Verrucomicrobiia; order Limisphaerales; family UBA8199; genus UBA693. The sequence goes on along the minus strand of CAIWMU010000003.1, from coordinate 687 downwards.
GTGAGCAGCAAGGCCGCGAGTTTGGTTGCCAACGCGAAGTTCAAGACGTATGGGGCCGCGAATCCTTTGTTGGATGCTGTGGTGACCGGCACGGTGAATGGCGATATCCTGGCATACTCCCTTGCCACAACCGCCACCGTGGCCTCCGGTGTGGGATCCTATCCGATCACGATTACCCTTGGGAGCAATCCTAACTACAGTGTCACACCAACAGACAGTTCTTTGGCGGTGAGTGCCAAATCTGCGACTGTGATTGCCAACTCCAAGAGCAAGACCTACGGCGAGGTGAACCCGCTTCTGGACGCTGTTGTGAGCGGGACGGTTAACGGCGACATCCTCTCATACAGTCTTGCCACCACGGCGACGGCCACATCCGGTGTCGGATCGTATCCGATCAGTGTGACCCTGGGGAGCAATCCGAATTACAGTGTGACGCCGACCGACAGCTCCCTGACTGTGGGTTCGAAGTCTGCGACCGTCGTTGCCAACTCGAAGAGCAAGACCTACGGCGATGTGAACCCGGTGCTGGACGCCGTTGTGACCGGGACGGTTAACGGCGACACCCTCTCATACACTCTTGCCACCACGGCCACAGGCACCTCCGGTGTCGGATCGTATCCGATCAGCGTGACCCTGGGCAGCAACCCGAACTACAGCGTCACCCCGACCGACAGTTCCCTGACTGTG
>CAIWMU010000002.1 GCA_903913865.1 uncultured Verrucomicrobia subdivision 3 bacterium | reverse complement strand
TCAAAATTCCAACCGTTGTCTATCAACCACTTACAGAAGTCATACCCCCCTGTCCAGGGGGTGGGGTGCGAAAGTCGGGTTAGACGTTGGCGCGGTGTCCGGCACAGGTCGCGGTGCCACCGCCGTGGGAGGCAGGGGAATCGGACCATTTGTTGAATACCCGAACAACTGGCTTGGACATTTCTACTGATTGCCATTCAACCGGTTAATTGTCAAGGGTCAATAGAAAAAATGTGGGGATTCGAACCAGAGGCTATTGAGTTCCAAAAGTTTCAGATAAGACTAACGAGGAATGTTCTACCCGGCAGAATGGCGGACAACAGCCCCGGATGGATGCGTGCCAGCGGCCGGAGTGCCGTCCGATCCCTGCCTGAGCCTCCTTGTCCTGGGTTTCATTGACCCAGGCGCTGTAAGGACAATATTGACGATGCTCCCAGCCTTTCGCTCCCAACCGCAGAGCCATCTCCGCTCCAGTCGGTCGGAATCGCTAAACCGGAATCGATTGCCCTGCGGCAACCGTTCGGCCCCACCATTCCAGGCATTGCCGCGTCCGACAACGTGACGTCCGGACCCATCTTCAGGGCAGTTCAGATGTCATCTTCCAACCGCCAACTGTGGACCTGACCCTCCCACCCTCCCCTCTCATCTATACACCGCCAGAATGTTCTCGGGCGGAACGTCCGGCTGGAACAGGTGGGCAGGCCCCAATATGTAGCCCCCACCGGCACCGAGCGTCTCGCAATAATGCCGGGCAGTGGCGGCGACCTCCCCGGGGCTGGCCTGAGGAAGCAGATGTTGCATGTCCATCCCTCCGTGAAAGCTGATCCTCCCTCCATGCGCCTCCTTCAAGACCCGGGGTTGCATTTCAGGGCCGACCGGCTGGATCGGGTCCAGCACATCCACGCCCAGCTCAATCAGTCGGGGAATGAAGGTCGATATCGATCCACAACTGTGGAACATCACCCGCCCTCCGATGGTATGGATGCGGTCAATCATTTCCTTCAGATAGGGCGCCACAAACTGCTCGAACATCGGGAGCGAGATCAGCGGCCCCCGCTGGCTGCCCAGATCACTGATCAGCAGGTAAAGATCAATCCGCCCCTTCGTGATCTCCGCCGCCCGGGTGTAATCCTCCAGATAAAAATCGGTGAACTTCCGCCCCAGAAAATGAACCCACTCCGGCCGCTCCACCATGTCCAGAAACATCCCCTCCCACCCCCTCACCAGCGCGGGCCTTTGCCAGATATCGGCAAAACCATAGAGCAGTGCCCGCCGCCCGTGGCACCGGCACTGCTCCTGAAGGCGGGATCGGTCGATGCAGTCCGGGGTTGGCCAGGCAAACGTTTCCAGGTCCGAAAGACTCTGCGCCTCCGTCAACGCCCCGGGAACATCCTCCCGCATCGGCCCCCACGGTGTGTTTTGATGAATAAACCGCTCACCCCAGAAGTTCTGATAAACCCCGCCACCGATGTGGCACTCAGCCGTTGGCGGAGCCTCCAGATGCGCGATGTCGATCCCCAGATCATCCATCAGCCGGACCGGATCGCTGTGCCCCAGATGCGCAAACAGGCGGTTCAGCGCGGGCCGCTCAGCCCAGAAATCCCGGGGCGTCCGGTCCGGTTGGCGGTGGTTCAAGGCAGTCAACACACGTTCTCGGGAGGTCATCACAGGCGGAATCTAAAACCTCCCACCTGCAAACACCACACCAACCTGCACAGGATCACACACTTCATCCCCCGGCCCGCCGACATCCTTGCCAAACCGCTTCCCGGGCAATAGGCTGGCCCCATGGCACCACTCAAGGACACAGGAACCGCGCCCATTGCGTCACGACTGTGCAACCCGCATCCCCACAAAACTCTTGTCTCCGGCCCGCTGCCTCCCCGCCCGATTTACGCGGTGATACGACTCACCCTCATCGCCGCCCTGCTGGGGCTCGCCCTGCAGGCATTTCCCACCGCGGCAGCCAGCGAACCAAAGCCCATTCGTGGCCAAATCATCATCAACAGGGCGGATTCCCCATGGGAGACCCAGCAAGTCCAGGAACCGTGCATTCTTCCAAACCCCAAGGTCCGGGACAGGCTGGTCATGTTTTACTCAGGAGTGCCAACCACAAACCGGAACCTTTGCTTCATCGGAAAGGCATGGGCCAAAAAGTCGGATCCGTTTACCTGGCATCAGGATCCCGCAAACCCGGTTTTCAGCCCCGCACCGACAGGATGGGACTCCGGGAGCATCCGGCTGGACGCGGTTCTCTACCTGCCCAAGGAGGATTCCTACTACATCTATTACTCTGGCACCACGGCCTCGGTTCAGGACCGGATCGGCCTCGCCATCTGCCCGGCTGGAGCTGATGGCTATGCCGACATCTCCCCCGAGCGCATCCAGCGCGTGGGCTCCCAACCCGTTCTCGCACCCGAACCGGCAGCCCCCTACTTTGAGGAGATGGCATCCCAGGCGGCAGTATGGCGGGAGTGGAATCGGAAAGCCGGGCGATGGGACTGGTTCCTGTATTACTCCTACCGTGGCAAGGATGGCGTTCTCCCGGGCATCCGGCTTGCGACCTCCCCGGACGGCAAATCCTGGACCCGCCACTTCAATCCGCAGGACCCGCGCGGCATGGGACAGATCTTCAAATCAACCCCTGGCGCCTATTATGAGTGGCATCAGATCTCGAAGATAGGCAGCACCTATGTGCTCGCCATGGAGGTCGGAATCGACTCAGGCAAGCGGTGGCGCCCCGTTATTGCCGTGAGCAAAAGTCCCTCCACCGGCTGGCAGCAGATCGATGTGGATACAGTCCTCCAAACGAAATGGACCGGCTTGTATCGGGACGAAACGATCTATCACGTCGCCACCCCGGCCTTCTACCAATTCGGAAAGCAGTGGTATCTCTACACCCAGGCATGCCCCCTGCCGGCCAATGGAAACTACATCGACGGCCACTGGGACCTCTGGTGTTTTTCCTGCGACCGGATCATCCCCACCCTCCCCGGCTTCTCCAGCCTCCATATTCCCGGCAGGTGAAAGGAGTGGTGGGGTTCATCCCCGGGAGCGAGTAACTCGGACAGCCCCGGCAGTGGGGTGCGCGATCAAATGAGGTCCTGCTGCCCTCCCGTGGAGGGCCTCATCCCGAGCTTTTTGTAGCCAAGCTCAGTCGCCACCCGTCCCTGGGATGTGCGTTTAAGGTAGCCCTCCATGATCAGGTAGGGCTCGTAAACCTCCTCGATGGTATCAGGTTCCTCACCCACCGTCACAGCAAGTGAACTGATTCCCACAGGGCCGCCGCCGAATTTGACGATGATTGCTTCCAAAATCCTCTTGTCCATCTCGTCCAGCCCATTCTCGTCAATCTCCAGCAGTTTTAGGGCTGCATCGGCAATCTCACCTGTGACAATGCCCGAATGCCGGACCTGGGCATAATCCCTGACCCGCTTCACCAGATTATTGGCGATCCGGGGGGTGCCCCGGCTACGCCGGGCAATCTCCTCTGCCCCACGCTCCTCCATCTCGACATTCAACAACCGGGCCGACCTCATCACGATCTGTTTCAACTGGTCCGCCTGATAGTAATCCAGCCGTTCCCGGATGGGGAACCGGGTCAGGAGCGGGGCCGTGAGCAACCCGCTGCGGGTGGTGGCACCGATCAACGTGAATCTGGGGAGCGAAAGGCGCACACTCCGCGCATTCGGCCCCTGATCAATGATGATGTCCAATTTGAAATCCTCCATCGCCGGATACAGATATTCCTCGATTGTCTTCTGCAGCCGGTGGATTTCATCGATGAAAAGCACATCCCCCTCCTCCAGGTTGGTCAGCAACCCGGCCAGATCCCCGGCTTTTTCGATGGTGGGACCGCTGGTGCTCTTCAAATTGGCCCCCATCGCCTTGGCGATGATGCAGGCAAGAGTGGTCTTGCCCAGTCCCGGAGGACCGCTCAAAAGCACATGGTCAATCGGCTCCTTGCGCTGTTTGGCAGCCGCCACTGTGATTTCCAGGCGCTCCTTTACCTTGGCCTGTCCGGTAAAATCGGAAAAAATCGAGGGACGCAACGTCATTTCCAACGCCGCGTCGGGTTTGGTCAGGATATTGGATGTCAACCGCTCAGCCATGACTTCAGGATGCGCGAAGCCCCAAAGGGCGCAAGGTGAAAACCCTCAAATCTCTTCTTGACCGCAGCATTGAATCGGGCATATTGTTTGGCTCGATTTCTGGCGGCCTGACTTCTTAACTGGGAACATCCCTTTGAGGCAAGGTTGGATCAATTCCCGGGTGCTTTCGCCCCGGCTGGGATTTGAGCATTAACTTGGATATGCAGCACATTAGAAATATCGCGATCATCGCCCACGTTGACCATGGCAAGACCACCCTTGTGGATTGCCTTCTCAAGCAATCGGGCACATTCCGTGCAAATCAGGCAGAGTCCTCCGAAGAGCGGCTCATGGATTCCATGGATCTCGAGCGGGAGAAGGGCATCACCATTCGTGCCAAAAACGCCGCCTTCAAATACAAGAACTACCACATCAACATTGTGGATACTCCGGGACACGCCGATTTCGGCGGTGAGGTGGAGCGGATCATGAACATGATCGACGGAGTGCTTCTGGTCGTCGATTCCGTGGACGGCCCCCAGGCGCAAACCCGTTTTGTGCTGCGCAAGGCCCTCGAAGCCGGGGCAAAGCCCATCGTGGTCATCAACAAGATCGACCGCGACAACGCAAACCCCCACAAGGTTCTCGATGCCATTTTTGACCTGTTCGTCTCCCTCCATGCCACCGATGAGCAGTTGGATTTCCCGGTGATCTATGCCAGTGCGAAGGGCGGCTACGCCAAAGAGCAACTGGACCATGCCAGTGGCACTATGGAACCGCTGTTCGACGCCATCATCAAGCACATCCCGCCCCCCAGGGCCCATGCTGGTGAAGGGTTCAAACTATTGGTCGCCAATCTCGATTATTCCGATTACCTCGGCCGTATCGCCCTGGGCAAAATCGTGTGCGGCAAGATCAAGGTCGGTGATCCCGCAGTCTGCATCCATGGGGATGGACGCAAAGAGAACTCCAAGGTCACTGCCATCTTTCATTTCGAAGGCATGAAGCGGATCGAGATCCAGGAAGCCCACGCTGGAGATATCATCGGGATTGCCGGTTTCGAGGACGTCTTCATCGGTGAAACCATCACCGACACCATCGAGCGGACTCCCCTGCCCTTCGTTCCCATCGACCCGCCAACAATCCAGATGCAGTTTGCCGTGAATGACGGCCCGCTCGCCGGGGTTGATGGCAAGCTCGTCACCGCCCGGCACATCTGGGAGCGTTTAACCAAGGAAATCCGCACCAATGTGGCGGTTCGCATCGCCCAAACCGAAGCCCCCAACATCTTCAGTGTCAGCGGGCGCGGCGAGATGCAGATCGCGATTCTGGTGGAGCAGATGCGCCGCGAAGGTCACGAAGTGCTCGTCTCCCGACCGGAAGTCATCTACCGCAAGGATTCAGAGGGCAACCTGCTGGAACCGATCGAGAAGCTCTTTCTGGAAATCCCGAAGGAAGCCATGGGCGATGTCCTCCAAAACCTCGCCGGGCGCAAGGGTGATATCACATCGATGAACCATCATGGGAACGATGTCAGCATCGAAGCCCTCATCCCCACACGCGGCTTGATCGGGTTTGAAACCGATCTGGTCAACCAGACCCGTGGCCTTGGTGTCATCAGCCATCTCTTCCACGAATACGGTCCGGATCGCGGAGATATTGCCGCCCGGAAGAACGGTTCCCTCGTCAGCATGGAGGGCGGTGAGGCCATGGCCTACGCTCTGAATATGATCCAGGAACGCGGTCGCCTCATGGTTGAACCGGGCGAAGCCATCTACATTGGCATGATCGTGGGTGAGAACGCCCGCGAAAATGACATTCCTGTCAACCCCTGCAAAGCCAAGAAGCTCACCAACATGCGCTCGCAGGGTGATGGCAAGGGGATCCAGCTTAACCCGCCGTTCAAGATGTCACTTGAGAGGGCCTTGGAATACATCGGGCCGGATGAATATGTGGAGGCCACTCCCAAGAACCTCCGCCTGCGCAAAAAGATTCTGGACGAAAACCAGCGCAAGCGTGCCGCCCAGAGCCGATCCTCAAAGATCATTTCTGAATAGAATCAATCAACCCAAAAGGGGGATGGACCAAAAGTCCATCCCCCTTCTTCGTTAATAATTATTGAACACGCCTGCCGGCGTGTGACTTCATATTCCGGTCACTATGGCTTGGCCTCAGCGTCGTCGCCAGGCTTTGCGATTCCAGTGCCCTCACACGTCGGGCAGCATGGCGCCGCATGCCGGATCAGGTGATACATGTAATCCTTCAACTTCGCCCGGCGCATTTTGAGTTCCTCGATCTCCTGGTCCGTAGCGAAGTCAATCTCCTCCTCGATGCGGTAGATTGAATCGTCCAGCCGGTGATATTCATCAAACATGTTCCGGAAGTGGTCATCACTGCCTTTCAAACGGCGGATGACTTCACGGTGCTCGGGAAACTCTCTCAGGATCGGATGATGCAGTTCCATTGGATATTCTCCTGTGCCTTTCTATGTGGTTTGAGGATTAAAACGAGACCCGCAAAGAAATGACCGGTGCTGGATACGCACCAACTCCCGGCGTGAATCTGAACAGTTACGGGGATCGGGTGAGAACCACCCCCCTGTCGATGGGTTCGACTGCCAGCTAACGATCTCGTCACGTTGCTCCAGATCCATTTGCGGTTCTGCCGCAGTTGTTACGGCTAAAAGAGATTTACGCACTTTGATGCAGTTCGTAAAGAGAATCTTTACGATTCATCCTCTTTTTTCGGAGGGCCCCACGAATTCCATGGCAACCAGACAGACATCATCCGTGAAGTTGCTCCCCTCTGAGAAATCCTTGATCTCGGCAAGCAACTCCTGAAGGATCTGCTCGGGCGGAAGACAGGCTCTGCTCTGAAGACTGGAGAGCAACTGTTCCTCCGTCCAAAGATCCTCGTTCCTGTTGTGAACCTCCACCAAACCGTCCGTGAAAAGCACCAGCACGTCCCCGGGAGAGAGTTCAGCACTCGACGCCACATATCTGGCATTCTCAAACAACCCCAGAGCCGGTTGCGGGCGGGTTCCCGGAACCGTAAGCACCTGTGCAACACCCTTCTGACGGCTGATGCGCACGGGCTTTGGGTGACCCGCATTCGCAAAGCTCACCCGCCCCGTCTCCGCATCAGCCACCAGGTAGAATGCAGTCGTGAGCAGTGGCGACCCCGTGTTCTTAAGAATCGCGCACAAATCCAGGTTCAACTTGCTCAGGAACTGCCCCGGATCCGTCGCCACGGGCTTCAGTTCCTCCACCAACGCCCTGATCATGGCCGTCACAAGAGCCGACCGTATCCCGTGCCCGGCCACATCGCAGACGAACACGGACGCCAGGGTCTCAGAAAGGGCGGAAATCGTGAAAAAATCCCCACCCACAGTGCCCGTCGGAAGGTAGCGGTGGGTGAATTTGAATGCGCTCTCCGGTTGGGATATGGATCGGGGAAACTCCGGATAACTTTGCGGGAGCATGGTCATCTGGATCTCACGTGCCATCCTGAGATCATCCTCCATCTCCTCGTTTTTCCCCCTCAGTTCCTTCCGGCTCTGGTCAAGCTCGGCATTGGCCTTGCGAATTTTCTCATCTGCAAGCTTTTGCTGCGTGATATCCCAGAAGATCCCCTGCAACCCAAGCACTTTCCCATCCGCATCACAGATGGGCGTCTTCACCACCTGCACATAGATCTTCCCGTGGCCGGGCGGTTGATGCTCCTCCACGGTGTCATAGGGTTGACGCGTCTCCAGCACATTGCGGTCATCCTGCTGGTATTTCTCGGCAAGTTTCGGCGGGAAAAAGTCGAAATCGGTCCTCCCCACAATGTCCCCGAGGCTCCGGCCAAGCGTCTTGCAAAATTGCTGGTTACCGAACGTGAACCTTCCCACAAGATTCTTGCGGAAGATATTCTGCGGCAGTGTTTCCACCAGCGAATGATAAAGAGCCTCGGATTTCCTCAACCGCTCCTCGACCGTCCGGCGTTGTGTCACGTCCTCAACGGTCCCCTCATAAAAAAACAGCCCCCCTTTGGAGTCCCGCACCGCACGACAGTTTTCAGAAATCCAGATCACCGTCCCGTCCTTGCGCCGCACTTGGGACTCAAACCCGGTGAGAAGGTCATTCTGCTGCATGGCAGCCACAAATTCCTCCCGGCGACCGAAAGCCACGTAAAGATCGGTGCTGATGTCCTGCATTCCCTGGATCAACTCCTCGGGTGAGGAGTAGCCGTAAATCCTTGCCAGGGCCATGTTGGCCATCAAATACCGACCCTGGGGAGTGGTCTGAAAAATACCCTCCACAAGGTGGTCGAAGACGTTGTGGTATTTCTCCTCCGCCGCCTTGAGGGATTGGTCGAGATGATAACGTTCAATGGCGTAACGCATGGAACGTTCCAGCCAACCGGGCGTCAACTGCCCCTTCACAAGATAGTCCTGGGCACCGGCATGAACAGCCTCCACAGCAATGGCCTCGGAGTCCGAATCGCCTGTCACGATGACAGGCAATTGAGGGGCCCGTGCCCGGATCAAGCCGACATTTGCCAACCCGGCTCCATCAGGCAGTGAGACGTCAAAAATGACCAGATCAAATGGGTCGCCTGCCGTGAGCGCTGCCAGCCCCTCCTCCAGATGGCTGACGGTCTTCAGGGTTGACGCCGAGTTATCACGCGTCTGGCGCAACATGTCAGCCACCTTGCCGCCAAAGTCGGCATCGTGCTCGATCAGCAACAGATTTAATGTGTCCTGCGACATAACCTCAAAAGAGCGGAGACACCATCCGGCGTCATGGCTCAGCCTAACATGGCACCGGGCACCCCTTCAGGCAAGTGCTCAAATACTACTCCACCCGGTATAGCCGCGTGCGGGTGCGCAGAAAGAGGGTGTTCCCCACCAGTGCAGGGGATGCCATGAATCCCTCGGAAAGGGTGTTGGTTCCCAGCGCCTTGTATTCCGCCCCCGGCTCCAACACGGTTGCCTTCCCCTGTTTGCTGAAAAAGTAGAGCTTCCCGCCCGCCAGCAGCGGGGATGCGGCATAGTTGCCCCCAACCCTGCAGCGCCACACCTGTTTCCCGCTCTCCGCGTTCAGACAGGTCAGCATGCCGTCATCGCTGACCATGTAAATTTTGTCCTCAACGATGATTGGCGAGGCTGTCTTTGCCACCATGTCATCGTAGCGCCAGGCCACATGAGTCTCGCTGACATTCCCCTGCCCCCCGATCCGTATCGCGAGCAGTTCGGTCTTCCCCGAGCCGGTGACGAAGTAGGACAAGCCGTTGCGGTAGAGCGGCATGGGCGCCGCCGACCAGGCCATGTGCCGCACCTGCCAGAGTTCCTTGCCTGTGCGTGGCTCATAGCCGTATGCGGCCTTCGCCCCGGCCGAGAGCAGCAGCGGCTTCCCATCCGCCACAACCACCAGCGGTGTGCTGTGCGCCTTGCGCAAATCCCCGTCCTTGGCCATCTGGCCCGGCACATTCTCATCGTTCCAGGGAACAGACCTGTCCGTCTTCCAGACCGTTTTGCCCGTCTTCTTGTCCAGGGCCACATGATACTGCAGGTCCGCACCGTCATAGGTCAGGATCAAGAGGTTCTCAAAAAGGATCGGTGAAGATGAAGGCCCCCTGTAATGCCTGCATTGGAGATCCTTCCGCTCCCAGACCACCGCCCCGCTTCTGGTGTCCAGACAGGCCGTGCCGTAGCTGCCAAAATGGACATAGACCCGCCCCTGCTCGATCACCGGTGAGGGGGTGGCATAACAATTAACATCATTCCCCAGAGGCTCCGGTGCTTCAGTGTGGAACAATTGTTTGTTCACCTTGATCTTTCCCGTCGCTGCATCGAGGCTCAACACGAACGAGTCCTTGCCATCAACCGTCGCTGCAGTGACCCAGACCTGATCTCCCAGAACGGCCGGCGTGGACCAGCCTCTGTTGGGAATTTCAGTACTCCATTTAACACGGTTGCTCTCGCCCCACTCCACAGGCGGCGCGCATTCCACTGGCGCGTGACCATCGCCGGTCGGCCCCCGAAATGACGGCCACCCCGTGGCACAAGTGCCATTGTTGGCCAGCGTTAGACATGCCGCGCTCAGGAGCAATGCCCCTGCAGCCCGAACATGCACTTGGAGTCCCAAAAATCTTCTGTGAAAGTCCATCGGCGCAGGATGCTTACACCGCCACATGGAATCAAGCCTGCTCATCATTCAAGAGGCAATGCCCGTTTCCGGTCAGGTGTTCCGGTCTTGACCTTGTCGTTCCAATCTCCAACCTGCACTCCATGAACTCTCTGCCAAACAAACCGGACGAAACGGATGTTCGCCAATCCGCATTCCACTCCTCGCGCCGCCTCTTTCTTCAATGTCTGGGTCTGGGAGTCGCACATGTCGGGGCCTCAAGCCTCGTGGCCCAACAACCGGCCATACAAGGCTTCGAGTCAAAACCCACCCCGGCCGCGGCTTCAGCAGACTGGCACCCTGTCTCAGATCGCAAACTCCGCCTGGGTATCGTGGGCTATGGAGTCTGCAAATTCGGGGCCGCGTTCGGGTTTCAGGACCATCCAAATGTCGAAATTGTGGCCGTCTCTGATCTCGTGCCGGAGCGGTGTGCCGAATTGGCCAAAGTCTGCCGCTGCCAGAAAACCTATCCATCCATTGAGGAGATGGTGAAGGACAAATCGATTGAAGCCATCTTCGTGGCCACCGATGCCCCCAGCCACGCCCGGCACTGCATGCTCGTGCTCAACCATGGAAAACATGTTGCAAGCGCCGTTCCAGCCGTGTTCGCATCACTCGACGATGCCCATGCCCTGTTCCAAACCGTCAAACGGACCGGCCTCAAATACATGATGTTCGAGACCTCCTGTTTTCATGAGGAACTCCACGCGATGCGACAGATTTACCGTGCCGGAGGCTTCGGTCCCCTGGCCTATTGCGAGGGGGAATACTACCATTACATGGACCAGCCGATCGATTCCTGGAAGGGCTGGCGGATTGGCCTGCCGCCGCAATTTTATCCAACCCATTCCAACGCTTATTGTCTTGGGGTCAACGGTGGCAGTTTCACGGAAGTTTCCTGCATGGGTATGCGCAGCTCCATCATCCATCTGCAACCCGCCAACAATCCCTACAAAAACCCGTTCGGCACCGAGATCGCCCTGTTCCGCACCAGCGAAGGGGGCATGGCCCGGATGGCGGTGAGTTGGGACACTCCCGGATACGGCGGGGAGATGGGCCGGGTTCGCGGCCTGCGTGGCAGTTATTACGGCAAATATGAGGGCCTTGAAAAGAAACCCATCGAGACGCGCCGCCCGCCCCTTCCTCCAGGCGTGGATGCCGGTGGACACGGTGGTTCCCACGGCTACCTGATGGACGAATTCGTGACGGCAGTCCTGCAGGATCGGCTTCCGCTCGTGAACATCGCCATGGCATTGAACATGACGGTCTCAGGGATCGTGGCCCATCACTCAGCCATGAAAGACGGGGAGTTGCTCAAAATCCCCCAGTTCAAGATGTAAACTCCCGCCACCGAGAGCCGGGCGGAATACGAAAGTGACTCCGGGGATGGGGATGATGTAAACTCTTGTCGTGAAACTTTGTCATCTTCCCGTCTCCGAACGTGGCGCACAATTCACACGGGTTCTGCGCCATCTGGTATGGGGCTGCGTCCTCTCTCTTGCTTCAATCCAAGTCTCGAATGGCGAAGGGTCCTCCACGCCTCCAGAGCCCAGTCTGGCCTTCGCCAAAAAGGGGCATGTCCTCCCTTCACCCAAACCCGCCTTGACGATCCATGTGTCGCCGGATGGCGATGATGCTGGAACCGGAAAACAAGGCGCACCATTTCGGAGCCTTGAACGGGCGAGGGACGAAGTTCGAAAGCTTGTCCGGGCCGGTGCCGGTTTCAAGGGCGGGGTCAAAATCGTCGTCCATGGGGGCAGTTACGCGATGTCCCGCACCTTTGATCTTTCAGCTGAGGATTCCGGTCACGAGACCAGCCCTCTGCAGATTTGTGCTGCGGCCGGTGAGCAGCCGGTTTTCCGTGGAGGTGTTCGTCTCAAGGGCTGGCGGCACATCGCCAGCACTGATGATTTCCCCCTGCTACCGGTGGAGTCCCGACCGGGGGTCTGGTGTCTGGATCTGAGGACCTGCGGAGTGACGAACATTCTTCCACTGAAGCTCGGTGGTTATGCAAGCGGCGGCGGATTTATCACCTATCCGGCCCACGAACTTTTTTTCAATGGCAAAGCCATGCAACTCGCCCGTGGGCCGAACGAAGGATTCCTTCGCATCACAGATGTCGCGGTCAAGGATGGAACCAAAGGTTACGACCGGGAGGGGAGCAAAATCGGGAAGTTTTTCTTTGGTGGCGAGTATCCGAAACGTTGGGTGAATGAGCCGGATCTGATGCTTTATGGTTACTGGTTTTGGGATTGGGCCGATTCCTACGAACGGGTGGCCAGCATTGACGCGGCCCAACGGTTGATTGTGTTGTCCGAACCGTGGCACAATTACGGATTCAGCAAGGGGGCTCCCTTTTATGCGGTGAATGCCCTGAGCGAACTGGACATACCCGGCGAATGGTATCTCGACCGTCGCAGCGGGCAGTTGTTGTTCTACGCTCCTTCCGATCCAAACGCGGCACTTGTGGAGATCTCCTCGTTCGCAGGGCCCATGGTGTCCCTCCAGAACGTCTCGCACGTCTCCTTCGAGGGACTCACATGGGAACTGGGCAGCGGGGATGGTCTCAGAGTTGGGGGCGGAACGAACTGCGTGTTTGCAGGCTGCACAGTTCGGTATTTTGCAGGCAATGGCGTCGAGATCAGGGGTGGACAAAGGAACGGTCTGCTTTCTTGCGACATCTACTCCATGGGACGCGGCGGAATAATCATCTCAGGCGGAGATCGCCGCACACTCACTCCGGGAGGGCATTTTGTGGAAAACTGCGACATCCATGACCTTTCCCGCATCGACCACACCTACACCCCGGCGGTGCTGCTTGATGGCGTTGGGAACCGGATTGTCCGCAACCGCCTGCACGAAGTGTTGAGCAGCGCCCTGCGGGTCGGCGGAAATGACCAATTGATCGAGGGAAACGAGATCTTCAACGTCGTGACCGAATCGGATGATCAGGGTGGAGTCGACATGTGGGGCAACCCAACCTTCAGGGGCAACGTCTATCGATACAACTACTGGCATCACATCGGCAACTGGCGGGCCAAGGGTGAACAACCCAAATGCGGACAGGCCGGCATTCGTCTCGATGATGCCATCTGTGGCACCTTGATCTACGGCAACATCTTCGAACGTTGTTCCACCGGAAAGAGCGGATTCGGGGGAATCCAGATTCATGGCGGCAAGGACAACCGGGTCGAAAACAACCTGTTTGTCGATTGCGCTGCCGCCGTCAGTTTCACCCCGTGGGGTGCTGATCGATGGCGGGAGTTCGTGAACAAAGCCTTGGATTCGAAAGATATCGATCGTGAACTTTACCTCCGGCGTTACCCGGAACTGGCACATTTGACCGAATCGCCAAACACCAATCTTGTCCGGTCCAACATCACTCTGCGCTGCGGCGAACTCCTCCGCCGTTCACCCAAGGCTGTGAACTCCTCGGACAACACCATTCTCGCTGAGGGCGACTTTGCCTTTCCCGCAAACACCAAACTGTTGAAGCGCCCGGGCTTCAGCCCGATTCCAGTTTCGGAGATCGGCCTCCACGCCGACAAATGGCGCAAAACCTCGGGAGCACTCCGCCCCCGCGCCACACCATAGCCCCCCGGAGACCTCCAATGATGAGAACGAGTCGAAGAGAATTCATTCGCCGCAGCGCTTCCGGTGCTGTGGGAGCGAGCCTCCTCAGCGGGATGATCAACGACAGTTCGGCGGTGACATCCGACCGCCCAAGGATTGTGGTGAAGCCCAAAGAATACACCAGGGCTTTGCGGAATCCCCTGATGGGCTTTGTGGGATCACGCACCACCGAGCACGCTTATGCAACCCTCTCCAAACACTATATCCGCTGGAACCAGATCGAGGATACAGAGACGGACGGGACCGAGCGTATCCGCGCCTTCTGCAACAAGGAGTGGAGCGGGGTGGAGTCGTTGAACATCAAAATCATACCGCGCGTCTACCTCCATTGGTCCAAGGATGACCAGAAATACTGGCCCGCCGATCTCCAGGCAGGTGACTACAGTAGTGACCATTTCAAAAAGCGCGTCGTCCGCCTCGTCACGCGCCTGGGTGAGTGTTGGGATAACGACCCGCGCGTTGCCTTTGTTCATATGGGCATCATCGGCAAATGGGGGGAACATCACAGCCCGGATGTCTCGGCAGAGATGCAGAAGCTCCTGGGTGATGCCTTCACCGCGGCCTTCAAACACAAGATCGTGATGGTCCGCCACCCATGGGATTTCAAGGACTTCGCTTTCGGCATCTACTGGGACTCCTTCGCCCATCAGGACCAGATGGGAAGTCACGGGGCGGGTATAGAGAAGATTTCACCGCGCTGGCAAACCGCACCCATTGGTGGAGAAACTGCCTACGACTGGGGCAATTACAAAACCCAACCGGGCGAAAACCCGGATGACACGGTCTCCGACCCGGGCCACCGTCGTTTCCTTGTGGATAGCATCTTCCGCCTCCATGCCAACCACCTCGGATGGGTTTCCAACTACAACGCCCGGAACACGCAGGCGCGCGAGGGCGCGGAGGAGGTTCAGAGGGCCTTCGGTTATCGTTTTGTGATCGACGAGGTGAACTACCCGGCGCAGATCGTGCCAAACGAACCGTTCACCCTGTCGTTCACGGTTCGAAATCTTGGTTCAACTCCCCTCTATTACAATTGGCCAGTAGAGGCGAGCCTTCTGGATCCGAAAACACGAGCGGTGCTCTGGAAGGGGGTTTTCAAGGACGTGGACACCCGCACGTGGCTACCGGGTGACCATTGGGATGGCGGACTTCAGGCCTATGCCTCAAAGCCGCAATCGATTCGTGTTGATGGACGATTTGCCATCCCCGCTTCGGTGGGACGCGGCACGATGATTCTCGCGCTGGCCATCCTCGACCCCGCAGGCCACTTGCCCTCTGCCCGATTCTCCGTGGTGAACTACTTGAATGGGGGACGTCATCCCATCGGCCAGATCGGGGTGGGAACCACACCAACCGTGTCGGAACCAGACCCTTCAATCTTCAACGATCCCGGGCAGGACCGGACACTCGGTTACTCACTGGCGCGACCGTGAGGAACGGCCGGCGAAGCCCTGGGATCGAGCAGTTTCAAACAGCCACTGAAGCATGAAAACCAACGCCACACGACTGCTGGAGAGCGCAGCCATCCCCCACTCTCTCGCACACTATGAGGTGGACCCTGAGGACCTGAGCGCTCCCAAGGTGGCTGCCCTGATCGGCATGCCCGCCAATCAGGTCTTCAAAACCCTGCTGGCGAAGGGGGATGTCACCGGGTTCCTCTTCGCTGTCATCGCAGGGGATCAGGAACTCGACCTGAAAGCCCTTGCCCGGACCTCGGGAAACCGCAGCATCGCCCTTGTTCCTGTAAGCCAACTCCAGTCGCTGACCGGATACATTCGCGGAGGCGTCACTGCCCTTGCCTCCAAAAAGGCCTATCCCGCCTTTCTGGATGAATCAGCACTGACCTACCCTGTGATAGCAGTCTCAGCCGGAATCCGTGGCACCCAGATTTTGATCGCCCCGGGAGACTACAGGAAAGCGACCGGAGCCACTGCAGGCTCCTTTTCCCGGGTGCCGGACCCAACCGCGAAAGGGAGTTGAAGTCTCGCCCCATATTCAAGCCCGGATCGCCGCCTCTCGGGGGGTGCAAAGTCCTGCCCCCTGCGTTGGCACAAGGGAACATATCTACATATCAAGATGCATTGATTTTTAATTTGAAAATCCCTCCCGACGGGGCTATCTTCCCGCATACTACGACATTGTGAATACGGAATCCCTTATCGAAACGGAACTTAGGTCGCTCCTATCCAGCCGCATTGTGGTGCTCGACGGTGCGATGGGCACCATGATCCAGGCCCGGGGCCTGGAAGAGGCAGACTTCAGGGGCGAGCGCTTTGCCAAGTGGGAAAGTGACCTGAAAGGTAACAACGACCTTCTGAGTCTCACCCGGCCCGATGTGATCCAGGAAATCCATCAGGAATACCTGTTGGCTGGCGCGGATATCATCGAGACGAACACGTTCAACTCGACATCCATCTCCCTCGCGGATTACAAGCTTGAAGCCTATGCCTATGAACTGAGCCTGGCTGGAGCCAGAGTCGCCAGGGCTGCCGCAGATGCCGTCTGCCGCATCCAACCCGGGCGCCGCTGCTATGTGGCCGGGGCACTGGGACCCACAAGCAAGACCGCCTCGCTCTCCCCGGACGTTCAGGATCCCGGCTACAGGGCCATCACCTACGATCAACTTGTGGAGGCCTACACGGAACAGGTCCGAGGCCTGCTCGACGGAGGGGTGGACCTGCTGTTGCTGGAGACGGTTTTCGACTCGCTCAACTCCAAGGCGGCCCTTTTTGCCATCGAGAGCTATTTTGACCAGACCGGCAGGAGGGTTCCCATCATGCTCTCCTTTACGATCACCGATCTGAGCGGACGCACCCTTTCCGGCCAGACAGTGGAGGCTTATTGGAACTCTGTGAGCCATGCCAACCTCCTGAGCATCGGGATCAACTGCGCCCTTGGACCAAAGGAGATGAGGCCTTTCATCGAGGAACTCTCCCGGATAGCCGGGATTTGCGTCAGCGCCTATCCGAATGCGGGACTTCCAAATCCGATGCTCCCAACGGGATTTCCAGAAACTCCCGAAACACTCGCACCCCAGCTTCAGGAATGGGCTGCCAATGGCTGGTTGAACATCGTGGGCGGCTGCTGCGGGACCACTCCGGAGCACATCCGACGTATCGCAGAAGCGGTGCGCAGCCTGCCCCCGCGCCGGATTCCCGAGATCACCCCTTCCACACGCCTGAGCGGCCTGGAACCACTCACACTTCGCCCCGAAGCCAATTTCGTCAACATCGGGGAGCGCACGAACGTCACCGGATCCCCGAAATTCGCCAAGCTGATCCTCGCCGGGGACTATGATTCGGCCCTGAGCATTGCCCGGCAGCAGGTGGAAAATGGGGCACAGATCATCGATGTGAATCTGGACGAGGGAATGCTCGATTCGGAGCGGGCCATGGTCAGGTTCCTGAACCTGATGGCTGCCGAACCGGACATCGCCCGCGTGCCTGTCATGATCGACAGTTCCAAATGGTCTGTGCTCGAGGTTGGGCTCAAATGCATTCAGGGCAAGGGGGTGGTCAACTCCATCAGCCTCAAGGAAGGTGATGAGAAATTCAAAACCCAGGCCCGGCTGGTGCGCCGGTATGGTGCGGCTGTCGTCGTGATGGCTTTTGATGAACGCGGTCAGGCCGACTCGTTCGAGCGCAAGATTGAGGTTTGTGAGCGCTCCTACCGCATCCTCACACGTGAAGTGGGTTTTCCTCCACAGGACATTATTTTTGATCCGAACGTGCTCACCGTGGCCACCGGCATCGAGGAACATAACAATTACGGGGTGGACTTCATCCGGGCGACGCATTGGATCAAGCAGAACCTTCCGGGCGCACGCGTCAGCGGCGGCATCAGCAACGTCTCCTTCTCCTTCCGGGGCAACAACGTCGTCCGCGAGGCGATGCATTCAGCCTTCCTGTTTCATGCCATCAAGGCGGGATTGGACATGGGGATAGTCAACGCCGGCATGCTTGAGGTGTATGCCGAGATTCCAAAGGACCTGCTGGAACTCGTCGAGGATGTCCTGCTCAATCGCAGGCAGGACGCCACAGAACGCCTCGTCACCTTCGCGGAAACGATCAAGGCAAAGAAGGATGTTGATCCGCTCGAGGAACAGGCCTGGCGCAAAGGCACAGTCGATGAACGCCTCTCCCACGCACTCGTCAAAGGAGTCGCCGATTTCATTGAGACCGACACCCTCGAAGCCCTTCAGAAACATGGCCGCCCCCTGCTCGTCATTGAGGGACCGCTCATGGCAGGCATGAACATCGTCGGCGACCTGTTCGGCTCAGGAAAGATGTTCCTGCCACAGGTGGTGAAAAGTGCGCGGGTGATGAAGAAGGCGGTGGGCTTCCTCCTGCCCTACATGGAGGAGGAGAAACGGATCTCTGGATCGCAGCAGGCCCAGGGCCGGGTGCTGCTGGCAACGGTCAAGGGGGATGTCCACGACATCGGCAAGAACATCGTCGGCGTGGTGCTCGGATGCAACAACTACGAGGTCATTGATCTGGGCGTCATGGTATCCGCCGAAAAGATCATCCAGACAGCCCGGGAAAGACAGGTGGATCTGGTAGGCCTCAGCGGGTTGATCACCCCGTCTCTGGACGAAATGGTCCATGTCGCCAAAGAAATGGCCAGGGAAGGCCTCACCATGCCGCTCCTGATTGGCGGAGCCACCACCTCCAAGGCCCACACAGCGGTGAAAATCTCTCCCGGACGCCCCGATCCCGTCGTGCACGTGCATGATGCCTCGCGGGCCGTCACGGTTGCCGGCAGCCTACTGAATCCTTCGCAAAAAGTGGCCTTCCTTGCGCAACTCAAGACAGATTACGATCACGCGCGGGCACAGCATGCAACGCAGCGCGCCACACCGCTTCTGGCGCTC
This sequence comes from uncultured Verrucomicrobia subdivision 3 bacterium, assembly GCA_903913865.1. GTDB lineage: Bacteria > Verrucomicrobiota > Verrucomicrobiia > Limisphaerales > UBA8199 > UBA693. Next base: position 19,266 of record CAIWMU010000002.1, on the reverse strand, counting down.
CCCGAGGCCCGAAACCGGCGTCCCTCCTTCAGCTGGTCCGCCGATTTCATCCCCCAGCCATCGTTCACCGGTTACAGGGTTGTCTCCTCTGATCCCACAACCCCGGACAGTGAGAACCTCCTGCGCATTCAACTCGCCGATCTGGTTCCCTTCATTGACTGGTCACCCTTCTTCCACACTTGGGAACTGCGGGGGCGTTACCCCTCGATTCTCGAGAATTCAGAGGCGAAGAAGCTCTTTGCAGACGCCACCACGTTGCTGGATGAGATCGTCTCGAAAAACCTCCTGGTTGCACGGGGCATCCACGCATTCTTCCCCGCAAACTCGGTGGGAGATGATGTTGAACTCTACACCGATTCCACCCGGTCCAATGTGCTCGCCAGATTTCATTTTCTGCGCCAGCAGATGTCCAAACCCGCAGGCCAGCACAACCATTGCCTCGCGGATTACATCGCGCCCCGAACAGAGACCCTGCTGCCGGACCACATCGGCGCATTCGCAGCCAGCACCGGGTTTGGCACCGAGGAGCTTTGCCGCCGTTTTGAGGCCGACAATGATGATTACAATTCCATCATGGCCAAAGCCCTGGCGGACCGCCTCGCCGAAGCCTTCGCCGAGTTCCTGCACAAGCAGACCCGGGATGCGTGGGGGTTTGGGGTCGGGGAGAACCTTTCAACAGAGGACCTCATCCGCGAACGATACAGGGGCATCCGCCCGGCCGCCGGCTACCCTGCCTGCCCGGATCATTCCGAAAAACAGACCCTTTGGAATCTTCTGGAAATTGAGAAGCGGACGGGGATCAAACTGACGGAGAGTTGCGCGATGTGGCCCGGTGCCAGTGTCAGCGGGCTCTACTTCGCCCACCCTGAGTCAAAGTATTTCGCCGTTGGAAAGATTGACCGGGACCAGATACTTGATTACCAGTCCCGCAAACAGTCCGGGCTTGGCACCATCGAAAAATGGCTCGGCCCCTGGCTGAATTACGATCCCGAAAAATAGGCGGGAGTTCCGCTGTTCATCGACCGGACTGACGCTGCTTCACCGTGGCGAACGTCCCAAGCAGGACGGAACGGTCAACCTCCCGGTATTTTTCGGGTAGGTAACGCCTGTCCGAACAGGCAAGCACGGCTGCCAGTTCCTGCATCGCCAGGACGTTAGGATCCAGCGGATCAATAAAGGAGGCAACCGCCTCCTCAAGATCGGCACGCTGGACATCCAGATCGCGGATGGCAAGCACCGCCCGCTCCTTGGCCCGCATCAGGATCGATTCCACATCACTGCCCGTCAGAGGCTCCGAACCGAGCCGCTCCCGGATGTATTCGATCATGTCCGGCCCAAGAACGATCTTTCGCACCCCTGCGATGGTCTGGAACAACTCCAGAACCTCCTCCGGTCCCTGCGCCGGAAAGAGTGGTACACAAAGCCCAAACCGCCCCTGGCGCTTCATGTCGATTGCCAGCAGGTCGGGCCGTGATGTCATCGCCACCCACAACTCCCGCCCGCGCAGCGTGGAATCCCCGATGTGCGCCGCGAATGCGGCAAACACCCGGCCGGATATCCCGCTATCCCCCCCATCCCCATCCCGGCTCCCAAACACGGCATCCGCCTCATCCACCACAACAATGACCGGCCCCAGGGCTCGCACGGTCATCAGCACCAGCATCTGCTGACGCTCCGTATCCCCAACCCATTTGGACCGGAACTCACCGATCTCCATCACCGGCAACCCGCATTCACTTGCAAAGCAATCAATCAGGTAGGACTTGCCCACCCCCACCCTGCCCGGCACCAGAACACCCCGCTCGAGCACCTCGGTTTTTCCGTTGCGGATGAGCCATGCCAGTTCACGCAGCTTCTTCTTGGCCGCCGCATGGGTCGCCACCCGGTCGAGGGTCACTCCCGGTTTGGGATCCTTGAATCGAACCAGCCCCTGGCAATACTCCTCAATCAACTTCTTCTTGCTGGCACTGACCAGATCCTGCGTCACCTTCGCCCCGTTGCGGATGGCCTCCGAAAGAAAGTGCCGGATTCTCAGCAGGTTCAAGCCTGCCGAACGGGTGGCAAGCTCAACGGTGGTGAAATCACTCCACTCGGCGGAGGGCCTTCCTCCCGCAAGCGACTGCAGCCATCCCGAGTTCAAAAACCGCAACCGGTCCTCAATCGAGGGAAGATCAATTCTCACCTGGGCCACGTGTGGATTCTGGAGAAGGCGTGCATTCAACTCAGCCGCCGATTCCGCGACCAGAATGATCCCGATATCCAGACTCGCCATCTCCGGAGCGGCGGCCCATTTCAGGAGGGTCACCAGATTCATCCGTTCCTCCGAGCTTGCCTGGCTTTGCTCGCTTGCCGGAACCAGCTTTTCAGGAAAATCAATGATCAGTGTGATCCCCTGCCAGCGTTGGCGTTCCTCGGCAACGCGGAGAAAGAACCGCCGCAGCAAGGGGGCCAATCTCAGGAACTCCTTCGGCGGACCGGTTTCCCGGAAACTGGTGTTTTCAACCTGGTCGTAAATCTCCAGCCACTCGAAGAACCGGCGCTGCATGTCCGCCGACCCGAAACTCAGACCGGAGCTGATATCATAAAAAAGCAGGCAGGACCGGCTTGGAAACATCCGGCGCGCCAGAAAGGTTTTGAGGGGCACATAACTCAGCCCGCTCTCCTCCTGCACAGGGAAAAGATCAAAAATGTTCCCATGGAGCACAAACAACGAATAGGTGGCCCCATTCCAACGGCGGGCAAGCTCCAGCGCCCATCCGGAGAGGGGCAGCAACCCACCACTTTCGACGGTTTCGACCGGAGTCGTTTTTGCGTTTTCAGTGCTCATGTTGAGAACCTTACTGGAGGACTTTTGGCCCCGGGACGAACCCCCTGGGCCGGGCCGAGAACCGGGGGTGCCCCGGTCGCCCCGCTGCGATAACCCACCCGCAACTCGGTGGAGGGCAAATCCCCCACCAGATCCTTGAACTCATCCATCTCGGAAAGCCACTTGTTGGTCTGGTCCAAATGCTCCACCGTCGCGTCGATCCTCGCCGTCAGGGATTCGGCATTCTTGGTTGCCACGGCGTCCGCACGAATGAGCTTGATCTGTTGATCCAGCCGGTCCTGCTCGGAAATCACAAGTGCCAGATTTTCCTGCCCCTGAGTGATGCGCCGCTGCCGCTTCCTCAGCACATCCAGCCGCTCAAGCCGGGACCCGAGGTAGCGCTGGCGCGTTTCCACCGACCCGGCATCCCCGCCCTTCTTCAGCGCTTCAAGCTCCCCGTTCAACCGCTGGCATTCCGCTTCCGCCTCCTTCAACATCGTCGGCACGTCCTCGCTCCGCTCTGTTTCCAGAAAGCGCTCCAGGGATTCCTCGATCCCCAACAACCGCAGGAAGGTCCACATCAACTCATCCAGCTTCTTCAACCTGGGATCCGCCGCCGTCGCCGCCGCCAATGGACTGTCCGCCCCGGCCCGCTCGATATCCCCGCAGACGGATGCCAGCCGCTGGTATCGCTCCCGGCGCGTCGGCGAGAGGGAATCAACCAGCGCATCCCGCTTCTGGATGAACCCGGCAACCTTTTGAAGTTCCACCTCACGCAGGGCGTGTTCACGGCGGCGGTCCACCCAGTTCCGGAAAAAGGCAAGGTCTGGAAGGTAAATCCACCCCAGAGCATAGGCAGTGACACCGATAATAAGGGGCAATATCTGGGCGCTGATAAAGCCCAAACCAAGCGTCAGCAACCCGAACACCACGTGATGCGGGCTCTGCGCGAACTCCTGATGATAACTGGGCAGTGGCTCTTCCATGCGGTCTGCGGTATCAGACTATTCAGTCCGACGGCGGAAGGATACAGGAAACTGCCGGGTTCCATCCCCCGGATCCCGGCTGCTTCACACTTTGGCCCCCGCAGGCGACTGGGGTGAATCCTCCAACCGCCTCAGCAGTGCCTGACAAAAATCAATGAACCATGGCTTCCTCCGGCTCGCCTCGGGAGTTTCCTCCGGTCTGGGCACCGTCAGGACTTCCACCAGGCGCCCCGGCTTGGCCGCCATCACAAAGACACGGTCCCCGAGATACACAGCCTCTTCAACCGAGTGGGTGACAAGAAAAACAGTCCCCTGCTGTTCCGTCCACAGCCGGATCAGCAACTCCTGCATGCGCAGCCGGATTCCCGGATCCAACGCGCCGAATGGCTCATCCATCAGAAGAATTCGCGGCTGCAAAATGAGCGTTGCCGCGATCGACACCCGCTGCTGCATCCCCCCGCTCAACTCGCCGGGATACTTCTCCTCGGACCCTTCCAAACCCACTTTCGTTATCCATTCCCGGGCCCGTGCGATGCGTTCGGATCGACCCTTGCCCGCCAGACGCAATCCAAAGGCGATGTTCTCAATCACATTGAGATGGGGCAGAAGTGAGTATTTTTGATCCACCAACCCCCGGTCCGGCCCCGCCTCCATGACCGGTTTCCCAAAAACGCGAACCTCGCCGGAGGTCGCCGGAAAGTGAGGCTTGAGTCCAGCGATGATCCTCAGGAGCGTTGATTTCCCGCAACCCGATGGACCCACAATCGTCACCAGCTCCCCCACCCCGGGCTTGTCCTCGACGACAAACGACACATCCTGGATCGCAACGCGGGCGGACTGCCCCGCCCCAAAACTCTTGGTGACATTCTTGAAGGCCACCACATCCGGCAGCGGTGCGCCCGCCCCCGCTGCTCCAGCCGGTTTCGCAGGGGACGCCGTTCCCTTCTCACTTGTCTGAGGTTGAGCCATGTTCACTTCTCCTTCCGATAGGGAAACAAAAGGTTGCCGCCGATCCGCCAAAGCTGGTCGCATGCGATGGCGATAAGCACAATCACAATGATGACCGCAAAGATCGCCTCTGTGTGGCTGCGCCTCTCGGACACCCCGATCAAAGCCCCCAGCCCATATTCAGGCCGCACAAAAACCTCTGCCATGATGATCCATCCCCAGCCCACCCCGTACACTCCCCGCAAATGATCCCAGATGCTGTCCTGCGCCACCGGAAACAGCACATGGCGCACCAGTTGCCACTGGGATGCTCCCTTCGTGACAGCCACATCCAGAAAGGCGGCGGGAACATCCGCCACATCCTTGATCACCAGCGGTAGCAGGGCCACGAAACAGCCAATGAACAGAAACCCGACCTTCTGGGTCTCACCAGTCCCGAACCAGGTCATGCTCAGCGGTATGAATACGACGATCGGCACATAGGCCCCGGCCAGCGATAGGGGACGGAAAAAGGCCGCTATGGAGGGGAACGTGGCCATGTAAACACCCAGCGGCACAGCCACGATTGCAGCAAGCAGAAATCCGGCGCTGACACGCAGCCACGATGTGAGGGCACTGCGCACCAGACCCTGCTCGAAGTGCAACGGCTTGAACGCCCCCAAAACCTCTCCCGGGCTGGGCAGAATCAGCGATTGAACTAGGCGCTGCTCCGGAGCCCCACGCGTCACAGCCCACCAAACCGACACAACCAAGCCCACAAAAAGAAGGGTCAGCCCAAGTGTGCCGGAGTTGGTCAGTTCCCCCCGCACCCGCAGCCCACCCACCCGCACCACAACGGTCAGGATCGCCACGAAGGCGAGCGAAAAAATCAAAAAGCCAAGCATCTTGTTATTCGGTTGAAAGCGACCGGACGCTGCTGCGCGGATCCCGGACCATCACCACGACCAGCCCGGGATCCGTCTGAATCACACCCGGCATCGGCGCAGGGTTGTATCAGTTGCCCGATTCCAGCGGGAACACCTTCACCTCCACCCGCCGGTTCTTTTTGTTATGATCGGAGTTTCCGGGATCGGTGCAGCCGGCCAGCGGATTATCCCAGCCATTGCCCACAACCTTGAACTTGTTGGGATCGAACTGGTTCTTTTCCATGATGGCCCGGCGCACGGAATCGGCCCGGTCATAGGAGAGCTGCCGGACGAGGTCGGTCGGCACAATACCCTTTCTGCTCGCGTCCGTATTGCCTTCAATCACGATGTAGGCGTTTCCGAACTTGCCTGCCAGCTTGCCAATCTCTTCAAGGGTCGCGGGGATTGTGTTGTCGTATTCCTTGTTCAACACCGACTTGTTCGGTTCAAATCCAATAATCACGGCCTTGGTCAGCACCTGGCCGGATCCCGCCTCCGCGCTCAACTTCATCATCGCATCCGGCCTGAAGGTCGGCTGCGAAAGATCCCGAACATCCTTGTAGGCCTCGGACAGGCCGGCAAGCACTGACGCTGCCTTCACCTTCGAAGCGGGAACCGCCGTGGAAATCGTCCCAAGCGATTTGTAGATCGTCGATGCGCTGTTCCAGACCACATCAAAGTTTGCAGGATTGAACGGGTCCAGGAAGAACTTGGCGTTCTCCCGGTAGTTCGTCAGGTGGGCATCCCCCTCCGCCACTCCGCCATCCGCCCCGATCATCTTCAGACAATCCTCCTCGGGCAATTTGAACGCCATCGCCAGGGCGCGCGCCGCATTCTTGGGGTCCTTGCGCACCATGTCCATTCCTTCAAAAATCCCCTTCACAAGTCCCGCAACCACTTCCGGATGATCCCGGTAATAATCGTTGCGCACAGCCCACACGTCGGCCACAAGATGATTTGCCGTGCTGGTGGTCACCACCAGACGGGTGCCCTTGAGCTTCTCTGTCACAACGTAAATATCCGGGGACCATCCGACAAAGGCATCGAAACTGGTGTCCTGCACGAAGATCTTCGCTGCAGACGGGGCATCGGCTGCCCAACGGAAATCGAGGTCTCCCGGATCAATGCCCGCATCCACAAGCAGGGACATGATCAGGTAATGGCTCGGCGAGTTCTGGGCCAGCACCACCTTCTTCCGTTTGCCGCCCTGCATCCGGAAATCGTTGATGTTACGGATCTCGCCGCGCGCCACAATGCCGTCCCCGCCCGAGGACCAGTCAATCTGCTGCGCCACCACGGGCACTGTCCGGCTGTCCTTCACCAGCTCGGGGGCGAACAGCGCCATCATGTCCAGCGTTCCCCACAGCACATGGCTTTGGCCGCTCGCGAACAAATCCCGGGCTTTGACCGGATCATCCACAATGCTCAGGTTCACATAAAAGCCGTATTTCTTGGCAAACACGCTCTCATCGTTCCCCTCCATGCCACCGTTGGCGACGATGATCGGGGCCCATCCGGGCCAGATGTTGATGGGGAACTCCACGACGGGTTTCCCGTTCTTCACCTTCTTCGAATAGTCGCTCACACCCGTTACAGCCGGGATGCCGGATCGGTCCACCAGGGTGGCTGCATTGGTCCCGATCAACAGCGGGATCTCATCCGGCACCACCTTCGCCGCCTGCACCGCCTTTTTGATCTCTCCCACATCCACCACCGGTGTCTGCAGCTTCGTCTGGGGCGCTATCTTGTCCCACCAGCGGAACATGCCAAACCCAACCACCCCCAAAATCAAGAGGGTCAATACCGCTTTTCCTCGTGCTGTCATAAAACAATCCTTCAGTTAAACAGTTTTCCGTCGGGTTACTTTTCCGCGATCTTCTGGCGCTCGGCCGGGGCCGCCGCCGGGGGAACCGTTCCAACCGCATCAGGCTGCACCATTCCCATCTTCTTCTTGTATTCCTGGAAGAGGGCTGAACCCCGTGCCTTGCGCGCTTCCTGCTGCCGGGAGATGCCCGACCCCATTTCCTTTGCCAGGTCAAGGGTTGCCCGCATCTGGCCTTCTCCCGCAGCGGCGGACTGCCTGAGTTGCTGCATCGATTGGCCCATCTCACCGCCCATCATTCCCTGAAGCTCAGTGATGGAGCTTTTCATCATCCCGGCCAACCCCTCCAGCGAGCGGCCTATGGCCACCTTGGCTTTGACCGCCTCGAACTCCCTCTGGAACCGCTGAATCTCCCTCAGACTCTCGGCAATGATGGATGTGTTCTGCTTGTAAAGATCCTCCAGACTCTGGGCCTGCGCCTGATTATCCTGCAGGTCCTGTTCCAGCGATGCCAGTTCCTCGGCATAATGGGCACCATTGGCCTCGTCGTTGGCAGCAATCGCCACCTGCAGAAGGCTCTGCAATTCCTGGCGTTGCCGGTCCTGCTTCTTGATCTGATCCTTGAGCAGGGCAATCTGCCCGGCCAGCTGGCCGTTCGCATAGTGGGCCTTGTCCGCCTTTACCTTGGAATCCCGGATCCCGCGCTCCACCACAGCCTGATTGATGGCATCCGTTTCCGTCGCCTTCTCGGCCATGAGACCGAGCCAGATGAATACACGTTTAATTGCTCTGAACATGGGGTTTCCTTTGTGTTTGGGTTAGCTTGCTTCGTCCTTGCGGTTCACGGCAGACGGCACTCCGGTTCCCCGGCCTCGAAAAGCCCGGACAACCAGCACCATCAGACAGCATGAAATTAAGTTCATCTTCCAATCCGTGCGGCCACGCATTCCTCTTTCTACGAACATGACCATCCTCAGCCATCTGTTCGCAACTGTCAAAGATTATACAACATCCTCCAATAGTGGCACCTATAAATCCCCACCCCTTTTGTAAGGGTCCTGCCATGCCCTCCCCAGGGAGAGAATCCGCAGATCCGGTCAGATTCCAGTGGCTCTCTTCACAAATCAATCTCACCAGACTTTTTCCGCACCTCCGGGTCTCATGGCCCCAAACCGCTCATTGACGCCATCCGATTTGCTGCTATGATTTCCGACTCGCCGCCACAGGCAAAACACGATGCTTCGTCTTCTGCAGAGGTAAACCAGAAACCTCTCAGGGCAAGTGAGTGCAAGGCACCGGCGAATACAATTTTTTCATGCTCATTATTCGTGACCTTAAGATAACCCTCGGCGGGCGGATCCTCTTCGAGGAGGCCTCGTTGCAGGTGAACTACGGCGACCGCGTCGCCCTTGTCGGCGCCAATGGCACCGGCAAAACGACCCTGTTTTCCCTCATCCTCGGACAGAGGGAAGCTGACGCAGGCACCGTGGAGCGGGATGAATGGACCATGGTGGGCCACCTTCCGCAGGAAGGTGAGGCTCTGGGGGACGAAACCGTGCTGGATGTGGCAACCGGCCGGGTGGATGAACTGCCCCGGCTGGAGAAACGGCTCCATGAACTGGAACGGGTCGGCGATGTCTCCAGCCCTGAATACCTCGAGGCCCACGCAAAGCATGACAAGCTGAACGATCCGGAAGTCGAGACGAAGGCGAAAAAGATGCTCCGGGGCCTCGGCTACCGGGATTCGGACTTCAACCGCAAGGCACGGGAAATGAGCGGGGGCTGGATCATGCGGGCCCGGCTCGCGCGGCTGCTCGTCATCGAACCCGACCTGCTCCTGCTGGACGAACCCACCAACCATCTAGACCTGCTCTCCCTGCTCTGGCTCCAGGGCTACCTGAAGAACTATTCCGGCGCCCTCCTCCTCATTTCGCACGATCGCCAGTTCATGGATGAAGTCGTGGGTCAGGTTTACGAAATCTCGGAACGAAAGCTGATCTCCTACGCGGGCAACTATTCCGATTATCTCGTGGAGCGGTCCGCCCGCTACGACCAGCAGCTGGCCTCCTACAACAACCAGCAAAAGGAAATTTCCGCCCTCCAACAATTTGCCGACAGGTTCCGTTCCGTCACATCCAAGGCCTCCCAGGCCATGAGCAAGCTCAAGCAGATTGAGCGGATGGAACTGATCGAAAAGCCGATGGCGCCCAGGAAGCCGTTCCGGTTCCAGATTCCCCAACCGCCTCGCGGCGGACAGCGGGCTGTCAGCCTGCGCGGGATCCACATGGCCTACGGCGCCACCAAGGTCTATTCAGGCATGGACCTCACCATTGAACGCGGCGAGCAAACCGTGCTCGTGGGTCCGAACGGTTCCGGAAAATCCACCCTGCTCAAGATCCTCGCCGGAGTTGTCGAGTTCCAGCAGGGGGAGCGTGATCTCGGCCACAACGCCAAGGTCGGCTACTTCAGCCAGCACCGCGCCGCCACCCTCGACCCTGAGCGGACCGTCCTCGAGGAGGTCACCGCCAGCGCGCCGCTCATGCGCGAGGAGGAGGCCCGGGCCGTCCTCGGCTCCTTCATGTTCCGCAAGGACGACATCTACAAGCCCACCCGCGTCCTGAGCGGAGGGGAAAAGACCCGGCTCAACCTGATCAAATTCCTGGTTGATCCCCCCAACCTTCTCCTCATGGATGAGCCAACCACCCACCTGGACATCCTGACGGTCGAATCCCTGACCCTGGCCCTGGAGCGCTATGAGGGCACCCTGGTGTTCATCTCCCACGATGTCCATTTCATCCGCAGGCTCGCCACCAAGGTGGTGCATGTGAACGCCGGACAACTCACCCCCTACGTCGGCGGTTACGACTACTTCCTCGAAAAAACCGGCACCATGGAGGACATGCGCGCCGCCCTGACGGCCGCGTGAGGCTCAAAGCCCGACAGATGCCGGGATGAACCGCCTCCAATCGGTTCGTCCCCCCCCGGGTATTCAAAGCCGGAACCTTGCATTGAGGGCTTCAGGAACTATTCTCCAATCCTGATGTTCGAAACAAAAGTCCTCTTCGCATCCTTGATTTGGAGCTCGGTCGGCATCGGCTGCTTCATTTACGGCAAGAAGCAGGGCTCACCCGGCCCTCTGGTGGGAGGCATATTGATGATTGGCGCATCCTATCTGGTGGATTCCGCACTGGTGATGTCCCTGCTCTGCTCGGGAATCGCTCTTGGGATTTATCTCCTATCCAAAAGGCAAAACTGATCCCCCTCCAATGGCCTTTCCCATGGAGACAATCCGCAGAGGAACGTAGATTCCTGAACGAGGCCCTTCTTCCGGCCGCAGCCATGGGGCACTCTTGGAACTCGATTCCGGCGGGTCCGGTCCGATTCCAACGGCTCTCACAGGTAATCAATCTCGCACGACTTTAACCACGCCCCAAAACAGCGCCAGCAGGGGGTTGACTTTCCCCCCGCTCTCGATAGATTAACTCTCGTTGGCTGGGTGGCGTGTTCGTCTATCGGTTAGGACACGGCCCTCTCAAGGCTGAAAGACGGGTTCGATTCCCGTACGCGCTACCACTATCCACCAAACCCCTGTAAATATTGATCAATTCGTGTGCTTTTGCAGGTGGGCACCCGGATCGGTATCAACAAAATCAAACCTGGCGATACTAACAGCCGTTAACCTCCTATCCGGTTTTCACATTCGCCGTCGGCTTGCCCCCCTCGATTGTCAAAGGCCAGCTTTTGCAGGCTCTGCACATTGACGGGGCACGGGTTTATGTGGACACTGCCCCGCAGAAGCCAATGGCAGGGATGCGCCCCCGCCACAATGAAACCGGTCCCAAATCATAACACCGCCGTCCCGGAGATGCCTCATCGTGGCTGATTCCCCGGCACAACCTCTTGTCCCCCTGACGCCCGGCCAGGTGAGCTGGCGCTGGCGCATCCTGACCTCCAGCTACCTTGCCTACGGCGGCTACTACCTCACACGGAAGACCTTCACGATCTGCAAGACCACGATCGCCAGGGACCTGAACTGGGAGCTTGGGGATACCGCGCACATCTGGACGGCCTATCTGGTCGCCTACATGCTGGGGATGTTCATCAACAGCTTCATCGGGAGGCGCTGGGGACCACGGGTGCTCCTTCTCGGCGGATTGGGGATTTCACTCGGGTGCAATGTGGTGTTCGGCTTTGCGAATTCGTTCGCCACCTTCCTGGGTTTCATGTTTTTCAACGGGTTGGTGCAGGCGAGCGGCTGGCCGGGGAGCGTCGGGGCCATCGCCCAATGGGTGCGCCCTGCGGAACGCGGCACGCTCATGGGGTTCTGGTCCACAAACTACCTCTTTGGCAACATGATCGTGAAATCGGTCGGGGGCTTCATCCTCGGCACCTGGGGGTGGAGATGGTCCTTCTGGGGCTGCACGTTGCTCAGCTTCGGCATCTGGTGGTTGATCTATTTCTGGCAGAAGAACCGCCCGCAGGATGTGGGCCTGGAACCAATCATCCGGGAAACCCCGGCAGGAAAACAGACGGTGGATGCACCGCAGGGGGATCGCGTGACGCTGGCACAATACGCAAAACTGGCATCCAACCCGGTTATTCTGGCCATGGGCGCGAGCTATTTCTGCATGAAATTCCTCCGCTACGCGCTGGATTCCTGGCTGCCCACCTTCCTGAATCTTCAGGGGCTGGATGTCTCCCACGCCAGCTATTACTCGCAGGTGTTCGACTTTGCGGGCCTTGGTGGCGTGGTGCTGGCCGGTTGGGCGCTCGACCGGTGGTTCAAGGGCAACTGGGCCGCCCTCTGCGCCTGGATGTCCCTCGGGGTGGTGGGTGGCTACTGTGCCGTCCTGATGTTCGGCGGCAGCCCGGGCGCCCTCGCCATCTGCTTCGGGTTGGTCGGTTTCATGCTCTATGGGCCGGACACCCTGCTCTGCGGCGCCGCCTCCGTCCAGGTCGCGGGGGAGAAGAATGCGGTGGCGGTGGCGGGACTGGTGAACGGCCTGGGAAGCATTGGGGCGGTGGTTCAGGAGCAGGTGATCGGGTGGCTCGTCGGCGGGCATCCCGAGGCAGGGATGCGGAACACGAACCGCCTTGCACTCTCGATGAGCATCGTCATGGCCCTTCTGCTTGCCGGCATCGCATTGTATCTGCGGAGGCTCAAGGTTTCACAGACAGATCAGCAGTCTCAGAACCGCTGACCCGCTCCACATATTTTGTGTGGATCTCGAAGTTGAGGAGACTACTCCAAATCGGGCACCCACATGCAGCATTGTCCGTAGCTCGCCATGCCGATCCATAACGCGCTGCATGCCTCCGGGGTTGACCGGCGCTGGCGGACAAAACTCCAGCCCGACGCAAAGCCGATGGTATTTTGGATGGGGCCGTTCATGCTCATAATGTGACGCCCATACAGGGCTTGGGAATGGGTATTGGGGGGCGGACCACCCGGGCCTTGCAGCCCGGGCTTTCACATTCTGCCCTTACAGGGCAGCCCGATGGGGGGCGGACACGTAACATATATTCAAGCCACCTACTTCGGACGGGCCGGAGGCCCGGCATGCTGAAGTGCCCAGGGCTTGGGTTAATGCCGCGACAATGACTCCGCTCCACCGGGGGGGTGACCCAGAGGGTGATGGACAACATACAAAACACTGAACCACAACAAAAAGGTAAGCCGGTGACGTGGTGAGTTCTAATTGTCACTGATGGCGAAGAATAATTGTCATTGAACAAGGAACACCCAAAAACAGTTCAGACCGCCCTGTAAGGGCAAAATGTGTCAGCCCGTGTGGTTTGCCTCCATTACACAACCCAACTCCCTGAATTTTCGGTGCGCCATCACCGGGCAACCCCACAGGCCCCGGAGATCTCACACAAAGGACTTTGGATTTTCGGCCGATCCACTTTTCTTCGTGGCTTCGTGGCTTCGTGTGAGCTGCACTTCCTGCCCACCAAGACCTGAATTAAAAGGGTAAAATGGCCGAAACTAATCCCCCCTCACACAACGGAACCCGATAAGGCTGCCGGCGCTGCCCGGGTTGCAGTAGCTGCGATAGGCGCACTGCGAGTAGCTCGCGACGCTGATCCACGCGCCGCCCCGCAGCACCCGAAGGCTCCCGGAAGCCATCCCGTGGGGGTCACTCCCTCCCGCATAAGGCATCCCATACCAATCCCAGCACCACTGAAATACATTCCCTGCCATGTCATATAATCCATACCCGTTCGAGGCAAAAGAACCCGCCGGACTCGTATATGGAGGGAGCCCAACAACCCAAACCGGGTTGGAGCCGTTCGGCCCCAAATCATAGGCGTAGATGCCTGTGGCCCCATTGTAATTCGCATTGGTCTGCGAAATCAGGTTCCCCCACGGGAACCTTTGGCCAGCCAACCCACCCCTCGCCGCCTTCTCCCACTCCGCCTCCGTCGGCAACCGGTAACCCTTCGCACTCCAATTCGCATACGGAGTCACCTCCCCACTCCGATACACCACCGTCAAACCTGCATCGGTATAATACACCGGTAACTTCCCTGCCTGCTCAGATCGCGCGTTGCACCACTTCACCACATCATACCAATCCACTGTCTGCACAGGGTGCGTTGCCCCCTTTCCCGCACCCGGATGCACGAAGGTGTAGCCGTGGTTCGTTGCATAACCGTAAACTCCCTGCCACTGAGCCCACGTCACAAGATTCGCATCCATGTAGAAGGGTGAGATTAGGACATTCGTCACCATCTTGGCATCAGCCCGCCCACCAAAGGGATCGCCCATCGTGAAAGGCCCACCATAAGGAATCAACACCATGCCGGATGGAAGTCCTGAAGAGTTGTTCACGATAAACTGCCATGTCGCCGCATCCAGTTGATTACTCGTGATCCCGTTCAACCGGGCCAGAGGAACTGTCCCGGTCAGATTGCTGGAGTTGATTGAGGTCAGATCCGCCCCGTTGCCAGACAATGCCACCGCCGTAATATTCCCCGCATGCAGGTCCCCTACTCCAAATCCCCCATTCGCGTCCCTTTTGGCAAGGCTCCCCGGTATCGCATCACTGGTGGCGCCACTGATCGCAACCACCGCGCTGGCAACTGCGGATGCTGGCTGCCCTCCCACCACAGCCACCACCGTCCCCCCCTTTGGCCCCGTCACGTCCCCCGCCAGGGAACCGGAAAAATTGGCGGCGGAACCCGACCGGGCTGCGAATCCAGTGGTGATCGCATAGGGGGTGGCGGTAATCGGTTGCAAAGGAGTGAGAATCGAGAACGGATCCGCGGTGGTTCTGACCCCCAGCTGAAGCCACCTTGGCGCCCCACCGGCAAAGGGGGCCGATCCAAAGTCCAACGAAGCCGTGAACACGCCGTTCGACACCGCCACAAGGAATGTGCCGGGATTGTTCGTCCCAACAAGATTTCCATTCGCGGGAGCATCCCAAAGCGACGGGGCAATCTCGGCAGTGCCAGAGAACGGAACCCCATTCTGGCTCAGCTTCCCTTGATAGGTGAACACCGTCCCCTGGGCCAACACTTCCTGCTGGCTGACCACACCCAGAAACCCAAGGGCAAACCCCAAAACGATTGCTTTATACATATCTTGAACCCTTTTTATTATTTGGAAAAGATCATATCAACCATTATTCACAAGAGATTCCCCCCAATTTCTCCAGAATCAAAACTCCTGACACGGAGGAAGGGTTGTGAGCCCGGTTTCCCGATTCTATTGGGGCTGGCTCGTTCCTACCCGTTCGAATCTCGTTGGGCGGCTCGTGTGTTCCGGGGTGGAGCAGTGCCCGCCCGATGTCCCCTGCCCGGCTCAGACTTCAGGGGCAAACCCGGTTGCGGTTCCGTCCCTGGGATGATTAACTGAACCCCATGAACAATCCATTTCAGACCCGAAGCGCGAACCGGAGAAAACCATTCTGGTTCAGCAACCCGCTGCGACTGCTCCCCCTGGCGCTCCTGGCAGCCATGACCCTCGGCGCTGCAGCCGAGGATGATGGTCCCTATCCCAGGATCAGCGAGGAGGCGTTCAAGGCCCGGCTGCCCTTCTTTGACTATGACAAGACCCTTCCGCTGGATGGGCGGATCGTTCGCGAGGATGAAAGGAAGAGTGATCAGTCGCTCCAGCAGAAGTTCGTCTTCCGCAGTGCCCAGGGATTTCTGGTGCCCGGCTATCTGGAGGTTCCCAAATCGGCCAAAAAGCCCTACCCGGTGATGCTGCTACTTCACGGATGGTCCGGCTCAAAGGATGACTGGTATCATGAGGGGAATTACATCAGCGGCGGGGAGGTGCGGAAGGCGCTCCTTGGGGCCGGTTACGCCATTCTCTGCCTGGATGCCCCCACACATGGGGAGCGCAGCAACGAGATCGATTACATGCACGTGAACGCGTTCGACGACCCCAAGGCACCCGCCCGGCGAAATTATTTCACCTACGCCGAAATAGCCATCCAGACGGTGAAAGACTACCGGCGGGCACTGGATTTTCTGGAAAGCCGGGGGGAGGCGGACATGAGCCGGATCGGCCTGCTGGGCTACAGCATGGGGGGAATGGACTCGTTCTACCTGCTCTCCGTCGAGCCCAGAATCAAGATGGCGGTGGCCTGCGTGCCGCCGCTGCTCAGCATCGGCCACGGGCCGGCAGCCCCGGTGGACTATAGTTGGGGAATCCGGAACACCCCGTTCCTGATGTTGATGGGGCGCAAGGATGACTTGGGTAACGCAGCGAAGGTGGAGGCCTCCTATCACAAATACATCGAAGGCCCCAACACGAAGCTGATCTGGTATGACGAGGGACACAAGCTGTCGCCAGCCTATGTCCCCGATGCCCTTGCCTGGATCGCCAGGCACCTGTGATCAAAGATCCCGCCCGGGCGGGATCAGATCTTCCAACCCTTCCGGTATGGAGGAGCAACAAGCGCGTTTGCCGCATTGTTGTTCGTGAACTTCATCTTGTGATCATCCCAGAGCAGGGTTTCGTTCGGGAACCGGATCGCGATCGCCCCGATCAATGCTGTCTGGGTCAGGGGCCCGCCGTAACCAAAATGGGAGCCGGCCTGGCGTCCGGTGCGAATGGCATCGATCCAGTCCCATGCATGGCCCTTGATGCGGGGGAGCTTCTGCGGCGGGGCATTCTTGCCTGAGTGCTGATCCATCAAGGTCTCCGGCGTGAGGTAGCAGCCACCCGCCCCGTGCGACCCGTGCACAATCATCCCCTTGGCTCCAAAAAGAACCGCCCCGGTCCCCTGCACCTTGTCGTCGGCCGAGAAACCGGCCGGCCGCGGAATGGTGGTGTTGCCATCGTGCCAGACGACCTTCACGGGGCCGCGACCGTTTTTGGCAGGAAACTCGAAGGTGACCTTGGATCCCGGTGGATAGGTTAAACCCTGCTTGACCGGATCGTAGTCCGTCACCTCGGCCCGGACGCTGGTTGGGGCATCCAGATCGAGCGCCCAGAAGGAGGGATCCATCACATGGCAGAACCAGTCACCGATGGTTCCGGAGCCGAACGGCATCCATCCGCGCCAGTTCCAGGGCACCCAGAACGGGGTGTAGGGACGGAACGGAACCGGCCCGACCCAGAGATCATAATCCAACCCCTGCGGCACATCGTAGTGCGCGCCCAGCTTGTCGAGCTTGGAGAGCTGGCAATAGACCTCCTTGAAGGCATCGCAACTCGCATGGACTGTGTGCACCGGACCTATGGCCCCGGCCCAGACCCATTCGCAGAGTTGCCGTATCGAACCACTGGAGTGTCCCTGGTTGCCGAGCTGGGTGACCACCTTGTGCTTGCGGGCCGCCGCCATCAGGGTGCGCACCTCACGGATATCGTGGGCCAGCGGCTTTTCGCAATAGACGTGCTTGCCACGCCGCATCGCCTCCATGGCGATCAGAGCATGCGTATGGTCGGGGGTGCCAATCACAACCGCATCGATCCCCTTCCCCATCTGGTCGAACATCACCCGGAAATCCTTGAACTTTTTGGCATCCGGATATTTCTGGAAGGTCTTTGCGGCGTAGTTGTCATCCACATCGCAAAGGGCCACGATGTTCTGGCCCTCTCCGGCCACGGCTCCGATATCCCCGCCACCCTGGCTCCCCACACCGATCCCGGCGACGTTCACTTTGTCATTTGCTGAGATTCGCCCCGCCCCCTGCACGATCGTGCCGGGCAGGATGTTGAAGAGTGCCAATCCGGCGGTGGTTCCACGGAGAAATGTTCTGCGGTTCATGCCGGTGGCCTTTGTGGCGCTGGAGCTTAGTGGATCATGATTCATGAATCGAGGCTAACAGGCTCTCCTGTGCTTGGGAAGAGCCTCCTGAAAGTTTTTTCTCCAGAAGCACCACAAACCCGATACGTTGCACATCAAATGAAAGGGCGCCATCCGGGCCAACACCAGAGGGTGCCCCACGGCCCGGCAAGGTCGGTCGTTGCCCGTGGACACACGAAGAAATATTCTGCCGTTCATCCCGGTGGAATTTCGAAGGTCCGGCCCCTATTGGTCATGGGCCATACGTAAAGCCTGGCAGCACTTCGTACGATTTGGAGGACGGACTTGGGGGAAAACTTTGCCCGCGAGTTGACTCAAATTAAGCGACGCCGGCAATAGCTGTTCAAAGTGAACATAACCACAGAGCTGAATACGAGCCGGGTGCCCGAGTTGACTGCTCCCTGTTTGCCGTGCAATCGCGGGGAGGTAAAAGCCGGATGTTATGTGATTTGTGTGCCCACCATGGGAACGACGTTTCACCATCTCGAACCACCCCATCCCTGATTTGCCTGGTGGTGCTTACCCAAGTCACTTGCGCATGAATTCCGGCAACAATCGGGCGGTTTCTGCGTCATAGCTCCGGGGAGACTTCCGCCATGTCCGCGTGTCGCTGACCTCACGGGAGAGTGGATAAGACTCGGCAGATGGATCGTGCTCCAAGGCATGAACCAACCGGCGAAGATGCCGATGGGCGGCAACCTTGCTTTTCTTGTCAGATTTTCCGAAGCCCAAAACCGGTGTGTGACGAACGGAATGTCCCATGGGAGAAGATAGCACACTGTCCCACATCCTTCAATTCCCGGCCGACAAATATGGCACCACAATCCCCTATTCCCCTCTCGACTGCATCGAGTGACCAATCGGCCTCATCACGCCCCGGAGAGTCCATGATTGTCGCAAGAGCCGATTCCGTGAGATTTGGAAGCAACCAGATGCACGCAACTCCGGTCCGGAAGATCCCAAACCAAACTCAGCACCTGCCCCCCCCACTGATCTCCGTCCCCGGGAAACGCTACTGCACCATGAGTTTGAACACATGGAGTCTGGGGGCCTGCTCGGCGGGCATGTCCGCCTCCACCCGCACCACCCTCACATCGGTCGCCATATACCTGCCCACAGAGGCCGTATTCGTGTCACTCCCGCTCAACCGGAAGGCTATCGGCTCCCACGCCTTCAAATCCCCGCTCCCCAGGATCGTGTAGGTCCTCCCCCGGATCGCCAGAAAGTCCAGCAGCGGCTTCCCGTGGTTCGAGTCCACAATGTCCAATCTCACCCCGTCCGCAGGGTCAAACGCATACGTCCCCGCCAGATACTCCTGCAGGTTCGACAACCCGTCCCCGTCCGAGTCTTCCCCGGGCTTGATGTCCGCCAGCGTCAGGCCTCCCCCCAGCATGTCGATCAACGCTCGCTCCCACGCATCCGGCAGCCCGTCCCCGTCACTGTCCTCTCCCAGCGTGAGGTCGAGGTGCGTCATCTTCGCAGGCTTCCCAAGGTTCACATAGTTCCCGTGCAGTTCCATCGGCAGATAGGTCAC
>CAIWMU010000001.1 GCA_903913865.1 uncultured Verrucomicrobia subdivision 3 bacterium | reverse complement strand
TGCCTGTTGCGGCTCGGTGATGACGGGCCGTTTGGTCTCTTTCATGCCCCAGAGGGTAGAGAAAGTGCAGGCCCGTGTCCATATATACCATCAAATCTTTCATCTCACTACCGTTCTCCCCTCCTTCGTGAATCAGCCATAGCTATTCCAGGGCAGACGCATCTAAATTTGGCGGTTATGACTGGCGGCGGCGACTCGGGGAGCGTCAGCGGATGTTGTTAATAATGAGGGGGTAGGCAATTTTTGCCTGGTACTTTTAAAATATCTGTTTAAATGATTACGGATGCAAAAGCATCCGACTCTGAGCTTAATCGAACATTTCAAAGACCTGCCCGATCCTCGTGTCAATCGCACGAAGGATCATGCGCTCATCGACCTTCTGGTGATTTCCGTGTGCACACTCCTGTGTGGCGGGGAATCGTTCAACGACATGGAAGATTTCGGACACGCCAAGGAGGAGTGGTTTCGCTCATTCCTGACTTTGACCCATGGGATTCCCTCTCACGACACATTCAACCGGGTATTTGCAGCACTGGATCCGCGCAAGTTTCTGGACTGCTTTCTGCGTTGGACGCAGAGCCTGCGGCAATCAGTGCACCAGGAAATCGTGGCGCTGGACGGCAAAGCCCTGCGTCGCGCACTCAACAAAAACGAGGCGATGAAGTATGTGGTCAGTGCCTGGGCTGAGAGCAACAACCTGGTTCTGGGTCAATTGAAAGTGTCCGATAAGAGCAACGAGATCACGGCGGTGCCTGAGTTGTTGAGGGTTCTGGAGTTGAGCGGGTGCATCGTCACACTCGATGCGATGGGCTGCCAGCGGAAGATCGCCCGGGAAATCAAGGATGCCGATGCGGATTATGTCCTGGCGCTCAAAGGCAATCAGGAGACAGTGCATGAGGAGGTGAAGAGCTTCCTGGACCAGGCCATCGCGGAGCGGGCAGCCAGGCGGGCTCCAGGCGCCAGGCTATCCAGGGCAGCTGCCACCTTGGAGGTGATGGAAACGGTCGAGAAGGACCACGGCCGTCTTGAGATACGTCGTTACTATCAGAGTGCCGAACTGGGCTGGTTTGCCGATCTGGATAAGTGGGAGGGATTGCTAACGGTCGGGGTGGTCGAATCGATCCGCGAAATCAACGGAAAGCAGACTGTGGAACGGCGCTACTATCTGGCCAGCATCCCCCTTGGTGTTGCCCTGTTCGCGCGAGCCGTCCGCAGCCACTGGGGCGTGGAGAACAAGGTCCATTGGATTATGGACGTCTGCTTCAGGGAAGACCAAAGCCGGGCTCGCACCGGCTTTGCAGCAGAAAATCTAGCCACCCTCAGGCGGCTTGCCCTCAACATGCTCAAAAGGGAAAAATCCAAAAAGCGAGGCATCAAAGGCAAACAACTCAATGCGGGATGGGACAACTCTTACCTCCTTCGCCTGCTCGGCGTTTAGATGCGTTTGCCCTGGGCTGTACCCCAGGCTGGGTGCGTCTGGGAGCGCACTTGAACAGGAGGGTGGAAGTCCCTCTTTAGCGGTGCTTCCCGCTAATAACCGAAAGTAACTGCAGGTCAGTGATGGCTTGTGGAGAGCAACTGGAAGTGAACGGATAGTCCGTAGAAAAGACGCTCAAGAGAGAGCGTCGACACGAACTCGATTCGGCCTGATGCGACTGATGAGCAAGCCTAGCCATTGCA